>CALKXS010000014.1 GCA_938003745.1 uncultured Algibacter sp. | reverse complement strand
ACTACTACTACTACTACTACTACTACTAAAAAAGGGTTTTCTTCAAAAGAAATTCAAAAGCAGTTAGGTTTAAAAAGATATGAACCTGTCTGGGCCATGGTTCACAAGTTGCGTAAGGCTATGGGGAATCGAGATGATCGCTATACTTTGGAAGGTATGATTGAAATGGATGAGGGATATTTTACTGTTAAATCTTCTTAAATAGAACAACAAAAAGGAACAAGAGGTCGTGGAGCTGTTGGGAAACAAAATGTTATGATTATTGCTGAGTCCACACCACTAGAAGACCCAACAACACAAAAGAAAGATCGCCAATGTCCTTATTTCAAAGCTAAAATATTAAATAATCATAAAGCAGAAGGAGTCCATACGACTATTAAAGATTCTATAGGAGAACAAAGCATTGTCTTTACAGATAAAAGCACATCTTATGTGGATATTGCAGACTTTGTAGAACTACATATTACTGATAACTCTGATAAAGAAACTACAAAAGAGACCTTGAAGTAGGTACATATTACTATTAGCAATGCTAAACGAAATCTATTAGGTAATTATCATAAAATCAAACGAAAATACCTCCAGTTGAATCTAAATGAATTTGTGTAAAAACTTAATCGAAGGTATTTTGAAGAAAAACTCTTCGATAGACTTGTTATTGCTGGAACTACAGGATTATCAATGATTACGGATATTCAATTTCGTTTTAAAAATAGCCCCGTATTTTTAAACACCAGTTGAATCTTATTAAAGTCTCTTGTCTCACACCTTTTCCATTGAAAAGCAATTCCAAAATTATTGTAGCAAATAGTGTTAATATCTTCCATAGTTGTTAATTTGATATGAATTTATAATCAATGTCATTAATGTTTAAATAAACATCATAAATATTTTTATTTATTTGAGATAGTAGTCTTTGAAGTTCTTTTATTTCTTGACGTTTAAACATTAAAACTAGATTGGGTTGCATACTAGGAATGGGGATTTTTCGTTTGATTTTAGCAGAAGCATATCTATCTTCCCAATAGTCTATTTCTATATCTAAAATATAGTTTTTAAATTGTCTAAACTCTTTTTTTCCAAACTCGAGGTATATGTTATTGAATTCAAGATGATATATTTTACAAGACGTGCAAAGAGATAATTCCCCACTTTTTACCTTTGATAATATTTTTACATTACTGTTACACATAGGTTTTCTTTTAAGCTTAATAGCAGTCTGTTTTTATTTGGTTCATGTTTAATGGGGTATTTAGTGTAGATCTCGAAATGTTTTCTAATGTTTTCATAACACCGTTTTTCATGGCTATAGAACCGCAAATCATAATAACACCATCATTTTTTAATACACGAGATATTAAATCAATTTTTTCTAAAATGGAGTTTTGAACATATTTTTTTTGACTTTCCTCATTAGAAAAACTAATGTAAAGTCCAGAAAGTGTTTTGTTGTAAAAGGCTTTATCTATTGAGTCTGAATATGTTTTGTAAGCGTCTTTTGTACGTCCTCCCCAAAATAAATAGGATTTTACAGGTTTCAGGTTTTCATTATTAATCATTCCTAAAAAGGGAGCAATACCAGTTCCGTTAGATATCATCACAACTTCTTTTGTATTTGTAGGAAAATAAAAATCTTTGTTTTGTTTTATCTCTGCTAATATCATATCGTTTTTTTTAAGTTTATTAAAATAATTAGAGCATATACCAAATTCATGCTTTTTGATGCTAAGTATTATATTGTTGTTTAATTCAGCTATTGAATATAAACGCTCAACGGGATCGTTTTTCGGAGTAACACTTAGTAAGTCACCTGATATGAATTTTGTTTTTTGAGTTGGCTCCAATTCAATTAAAAAAGAATTGTCTGCATTAATCTTAGATCTATTAATTACTTTAAATAGTTTTGATTTTTTAGAGTTAGTTACTGTATTTGGGTTTTTAATTTGAAGTTTTATGTCTTTATTTTCACTCCATGACGTTAACCAATTATTAAAGGCAATAAAAGATTGGTTATTAATTTTATGAAGCGGAATATTTGGTTTGAATTTTTGATGCAATTGTAATATAGAATCTATAACAATTGCATATTTGCAAAAGCCTTTGTAAGCTAAAGAACCAAAACCTACAACCGAATAGTTAATTGTTTTTTGTTGAGGTATTGTGTTAACTAGTTTTTCAAAATGTTTTGCATTTGCTGGTGCTTCCCCTTCTCCATAAGTAGATGTTAACACCACTAGATGTTTTGCTTTTTTATAATTTGAATATTTATTTAATTCTGAAATAAAGACTGTTTTTTCTTCTTTAATTAAAGCTTTGTAAAGCAATTTAGCATAACCAAAAGTTGCTCCAGTTTCAGAGCCTACTAGAATAATATATTCAGCAGCATCTTTACTAAATTTGTTTTTAATTTTAGTATTATTCTTTCTTCTATTAAGTGTTATAGCAAACCCCGAATACATAAAAAACAAGATGCAAATAGATGTAAGTAATAAAACAAGAGACCATAGTATAGAACCTTGTCCAGTGTGTAATGTCATACTCCAGCTTGATGCTAAAGCAAAGAGGTTATCTTTCTTTTCGCTTACTATTTCTTTATTATATTGACTTATATGTAATTCTTTATTATTAAGTTTTAGCACAAAATAATCATCATCTGCATCAGAAAAAGGAAATTCAATATATTGAATATCTCCTAACGTAAGTGTTTTAAAAGTACTTACATCTATTTTTTTTAAATTTGAGTTTTTAACTAAAACATGTACATTTTTATTTGAAGGTAAAAGTGAAAACTTTTCTAGTGATAAATAAACACCAGAAAGTGTTACAATAATAATGGGAATTAAAGCATACCGCCCAATAATAACATGGTAATAGGATGCGTAATTGTCTTTAATTATTTTTGAAAAATAACGATTACTTCCTCCTTGACGTTTGATAATTAAAAGCACTCCTGTAATAGCTATTAAAAACAAGAGAAATGAAACAAAGCCAATAATAATCCGTCCTGTAGATTTTAAAAATAAAGACCTATGTAAATTCGTAGCAAACTTAAAAATGGCTCGTTTTTCAATAATGTTACCAACCTTTTTTGCCGTAAATGGATTAATATAAAAAGTTTCACTTTTATTTTCTTTTGTAATAACAGAAGCAATAATATAATTGTTTTTATCTCTTTCTATATGTACAACTTCATTGTATTCTGCCTTTAGATTTTCTATGGTTTTAGAAAGTGAAAGGGTATTAACATCTTGGATAGCGTAAGGTGTTAGCTTATTTGAGATAGGTTCAAATGCTAAAATAATACCAGTTAAGGCTGCTAATAATATGAATATAGAAGAAGATATAGCCAAGGTTAAGTGGCTATATCTCCATATAGAAATGGTCATTTTTATTTCTGTTTTATTGAGGCATCATGCGTACATAACGTACAAAACCATGACCTTCTACTTTGCTGTTAACGGATGCAGATGTGAGCTTAAATTCAACATCATCTTTGTAATATGCTTGATCTTCAACGGCTGATTCGAAACGAATTTTGTAACCAGCATTTATTTTGTCATCATCAATTTCAATAATGCTAACAGTACGTTCCCCTCCACCAATGGTTGCTCCAGTAATAGCGTCAATATCTGCGCGAACTTTTCCATGAAACTTCCACCATTCCGTAATGTCAGAATACCACTCATCATCATCACCTTGCACAAAAAGTGTTTTTTCATAGACACCTTCTGGGTTTAATAATGAAATAGAAATATAAGCCCCTTCTCCCGAATAATTCATCATTTGTATCATGCATTTATAAGATGATGTTTTTATGGATGGATTTTTAAACCCGAAGAATATAAAAATTGCTATTGTAATAGTTGGTATCATTTTAAGTATTAGTGTATTTGTCATAATATTATTTAATTACAAAAGTTTCTATAACCTTATTAATATCATTTACTTTGGTATAATCATCAGAAAACAAGTATTTATAAAGCTGTTTGTTTTCAACTTTAGCTTCAAGTTTTAAGTTTTTATTTCTGTTATAAACATCTGCCCATTTTGTGCGAACTATGGTCCATTTTTCTTGATTATTCTTCCACCAAGTTGCAGCAGCTTTACATTTATTATCATTAACTTTTACATAAGTATTAAAACCTTTCTCTTTGGCTAAAACCAAGTCTTGTTTTCCCTTTTTACGAATTACTTTTGAATTATCTTGATCATGAACCCATCCATTTTTGGTGATTTCATGACGATTACCTCTAAGAGTTATGTTGTAATCACTTCGTTTTGTGTACTCACGTCTTGGTAAAGGTGCGTTTGAGGTATTCTCCCAATAGCTTTTTCCATCTACATGTACCCAAGTAGAACTTCCTTCGTATCTAGGGCTATCATCTACTTGATATACTTTTTGTGTCCATTGACCTTTAACTTCTGGTTTTAATTTCAATACATAGTTCCATGAATTATCTCCATTGTACTCATATAAGTTTGTGTTTTCATAAAGCCAATCTTGACGCCAATGCTTAACTATATGCGGTTTAGAAGGGTTTCCTACTTGTAGAATATGCTGTATAGAAACTTTGTTTTTATCATCTTTAACTAATTGTGCCCATTCCAAAGCTTTATCTGTTTTTGTTTTTGAAGGTTTGTATAAAGAGTCTTTACTATAGTTGAAAGTTTCTGCAAAGTTGAAGGTGACTTCAAAACATCCACACATTTTTTTTATGGCATTTGCATCTTGCTTTTTCTTGTTTTGAGCATTCCCTTGTATTGAGAATGTTAAAATTAATAGAGGTAAAATAACTAATCGTTTCATTTTTAATGGTTTGATTTTATTTATTAAAAAAATATTAAAATTTATCTATTCTTATTTAGACTCAATTAAAATAAGATATATATTTGCTGCAAATTTAATTAAGAATGATTCTAAATAAAAAATATTTAAGCATTTATTTTTCACTTTTTTTTTCAAGCTTGACATTCTCTCAGGAAGTAAAACAAGATTTTGTAAAAGTTAATAGTTTGGAAGAGGTTGTTATTACTGGAGAGTATAATCCGCAATCCATAAAAAAGTCGGTTCATAATGTTATTGTGATAAAGCGAGAGCAAATTGAAAATCAAGCAGCTAATAATTTAGCCGATTTATTAAACTTCAATTTAAACTTAACAATCATTCCAAATGCACAGACCGGAAAATCGACAATTTCCTTTTTTGGTTTAGATGCCCAATATTTTAATATTCTAGTAGATAACATTCCGTTAATAAGTGATAACGGATTAGGTAATAATATAGATTTAACGCAAATAAATCTTGATAATGTAGAGCGCATTGAAATTGTAGAAGGAGCAATGGGTGTTGAGTATGGCGCTAATGCGGTTTCTGGTGTTATTAATATTATAACTAAAAAATCAATAGATAGTAAATGGAAAATTCAAACCATTTTACAAGAAGAAACTGTTAGTGATGAGTATGCTTGGTTTGATAAAGGTAGACACATACAAGCCTTAAATATTGGTCATAATTTTAGCCAAAATTTGTTTGGTAGAGTTGGTGTAAATAGAAATCAATTTTCTGGTTTTTATAATAATAGAAAAGGGAATAACTATTTTAAAAATGATGGGTTAAGAGGTTATGACTGGCTACCTAAAACACAAATAAACACCAATGCTTTATTAAATTATAATAAAGAAAATTTCAAATTACTTTATAAGTTCGAATATTTTAATGAAGTCATTAATTATTACGATGCTTCTGTTAGAGCAAATATAGATACACAATCGCAAACAAGTAACCCATCTGCAACAGATAGAATTTTTTCAACAAACAGATTTGTTAATAATTTAAATATTAGCGGTAAGTTAAATTCTGGAGCCAATTATAATGCTTCATTATCGTATCAAGAACAGAAACGTCGTTTAAACGAATTCAATTACTTCATAATAACCAAAGAGAGAAGTAATGAAACCGATGAAATTTACCAATCTAGTAGTGTATTCTTTTCAAAAGGGAATATTAACAATTTAGTTAAAAGCGATTTTTATAATTTTGAATTAGGTTATGAAACCCGATTCATAAAAGGCTTTGATACACAAGCTTCAGGAGATGTTACACAACAAGATAAAAAGCAATCTCAAAGCAATTATGCGGTGTTTGGTTCTTCAGAAATAAGTCTTTCTCATAAAATTCTATTGCGTCCAGGTTTTCGCTATGAATATAACTCTCAATTTGATTCTAAACTTTTAGGTTCTATAAGTGCGCGTTACCTCATGAAAAAAGGATTCGAACTACGTGGTAATATTGGTACTTCTTACCGTACACCAAATTTTGAGGAGCTTTACTATTATTTTGTAGATAGTAACCATGATGTTCAAGGAAATAAAGATTTGAAACCGGAAAAAGGATTCACGGCATTTCTAAATTTAAAAAAACGTAGTTGGATTAAAGATGTTTCACTTTTAAATACTTTAAAACTTAGCTATGTTGATATACAAGATAAAATTGATCTCGCTATTGTAAACAACACACCTTTACAGTTTCAATACTTAAATATTGATGCTTATAAACTGTGGAGTGTTACTTCAGAAAATAGTATAAAAACTAATAATTGGACCTTTAATTTGGGTGCTACATTACAAGGTGTCTCTCAAATAGCAAATAATGAAGAAAATGCTAAAGACGAATTTCTTTATGCCATGCAACTCAACGCTAGTGGTACGTACCAAATAAAAAAATGGAAAACAGCACTAGCCATACTTTTAAAACACAATGGGAAACAACAGAGTTTCACAGCCACGGGAACTGATATTAATGGAGATGCTTTGTTTACTAAAACAACTACCAATGCTTATAATTGGTTAGATGCATCAATAAAAAAAACTTTTTTTAATAATTCGATTCAAGCCACACTTGGTGGTAGAAATTTACTAGATGTTACTAGTGTAATAGTGAGTAATTCTGCAAATGGAGCTATTCATTCTTCTAGTAATAATGGGCTTTTATTGGGTTATGGACAATCATATTACTTAAAACTATTATATAATCTTAAATTTTAAAAATTAATTATCATGAAAAGCAAATTATTTACTTTTATTTTATGCGCAGCTACTGTTGCTTTTACAAGCTGTAGCAATAACGATGATGGACCAACAGAACCTATTAAAGTGGTCATTGAAGGGGCTTCTGTATCACCAACTATTGGTGGGCCTAATCAACAAAATCAAGTTTATGTAGACTTAAGCGGTAACACAACTGCTATAGTAAAACGCGACTCTTGGGATTTAGGATTTTACTCTGGTTCAAATTTTAGAGTCGTAATTAACGGTTCTATTTATATGGCTGCAGCTAAACTATCTGAAACGGATATAGATGCTGTAAACTCAGTTTCAGCAGAAGTTACAGACTTACAATCTAAAGCTATAGTCCGTACTCAAGGTTCGGAAGTTTTTATTGATGCTCCAGATGGAGATATTACAAAAACAGCAATGGCAGAAATACCTAATACAGACTCGGAAAATAATGTGTATTTATTAAATCTAGGTGAAGAAGTAGGAACAGAAATACCATCTACAGGAAGTGTTGATATTTCTGATGATTTAAG
This sequence comes from uncultured Algibacter sp., assembly GCA_938003745.1. Classification (GTDB taxonomy): domain Bacteria; phylum Bacteroidota; class Bacteroidia; order Flavobacteriales; family Flavobacteriaceae; genus Postechiella. Next base: position 29,028 of record CALKXS010000014.1, on the reverse strand, counting down.
AGGGTGGAAAAAAATTAGAGTTCTGAAGAGCGGAAATGATTATGTACTACAATATGCCGATTTAGATGACACAGCTCACAAAGAAGTAACTATTTCTAAAGATACAGATTACAACTTTACCTTCTTTAGCTTTGACACTGAGAATAAAGTAAATGTTGAACCTAAAAAAGTAGATTGGGATTTAAACTTTACTGTTTTTACTAATGAAATTGAAGGATATGGAGCGTATGGTTATTCAGATTTTGTGGTTAATAACATAAAAGGAAATGCAAAAGTATATATGATAGACACTGAAGTGGATGATAGCTTAACTTATGAAAATTTCACATTAACAGATGTTGTGGAGTCTAATTTTACTAACGACCAAAGAAGTATAGGTAGTAGTTGGAGAAATGGTGGAGGACCAGGAAGTTTACCGTCTTTAAAAGAGAATGTTTTTTATATTGTAAATGATACCGATGGAAACCTTTATAAACTCCAGTTTTTGGCTTTAACAAATGCCGATGGCGAACGCGGATATCCTGAGTTTATTTATAGCTTATTACAATAAAAATTTTGCAATGAAAATATTTATAAAATAGTTATTTGAATTTCATTAACTAGTTTAGTTTTTAGTTGTTAACGCTCCGTTATGTCGGAGCGTTTTTTTTTGAAGCTGATACCTGCTATTCACTATATCTTTATTGTGCCAAACTTGTTTCAGTATCTTATTAAAGATATTGAATACATGATAGTTCTAGTTTTAAACCAAGGTTCAACTTGGCACAAAAAAGGATGCCGTTTCTATCAGGGCTAGCTTATCCGCCAATAGCAGTCATACTTCTATTATTTGTGTGTAAATCTGGTTCTTTAAGTTTTTTTAGAGTGTCCATACCGCCACGTACTTTTAATTTTGCTTGCACTGCTTTTTGAATAACAGGTTCAATAGATTTTCCAGCTCTCAAAGTTGTTAGTAAATCTGATTCTCCAGAAGAAAACAAACAGTTTTTTAATTGCCCATTAGCAGTTAAACGTAGTCTATTACAAGAATCACAAAACGGATTGGTTACCGAGCTAATAATTGCGAAACTTCCTTTATAACCTTTTATTTTATAGTTTTTAGCGGTGTCGTTTGGAGCATCTTTTAAGCGTACTACTTTATCTTCCGCGAAAGCGTCATTAACATAAGTCATTACTTGCGCATAAGAAACCATTTTACTCATATCCCATTTATTACCATCAAAAGGCATGAATTCTATGAAGCGAACAGAAATTGGTAAATCTTTAGTGAAATTAATAAAATCGATGATTTCATTTTCATTAAAACCTTTCATTAAAACAGCATTTACTTTTACTGTAAAACCTTCTTTAACCAATAGCAAAATATTATCATAAACTTTTTTAAACTCGTGTCTTCTTGTAATGTGCTTAAATTTACCTGCGTCTAATGAATCTAAGCTAACGTTGATTTTATTAACACCATTTGCTTTTAATACATCAATAAATTTATCAATAATAACAGCGTTTGATGTTATTGACAATTCTACAGGAAGTGTTGCTAATTTTTCTAAAACAGTTGGTATGTCCTTTCTAACTAGAGGTTCACCGCCAGTTAATCGAATTTTAGTAACACCGTTATTTACAAAAGTTTTAGCTATTTCAAAAATTTCCTCATAAGTCATTAAATGACTTTTATGAGATAATTTAACCCCTTCTTCGGGCATGCAATAGGTGCATCGTAAGTTACAACGTTCAATTAATGAAATACGAAGATAAGCATGGTCTCTACCAAATGTATCTTGTAATATTTTTGAATTATTTTCCATTTTTTACTTTTCAACTAACAACTAACAACTAACAACTAATTCTAGTCGTGTTGTGCGCCTTTTAATATTCTGAAAATATGTAGTACAGGAGGGAATATGGCATCCATAGATTCTTTTGCACCGTTTGTAGAACCTGGTAAAGCTAATACTAAAGTGTCTTTAATGGTTCCTGCCACACTTCTAGATAACATAGAAAAAGGTGTCCTGTCTTGACCGTAATTTCTAATGGCTTCTTCAATTCCTGGAATACGTCTGTCTAGTAATGGCAATAGAGCTTCAGGAGTTACATCACGTCCAGAAAGTCCTGTGCCTCCAGTGTAAATAATCATATCTATTCCTTGAGCCTGATATGCTTTTGCTTTCTCTTGTATATCTTCAATTTCGTCTGGAATAATAATGTAATCTTCAATTTTTACATCACATGCTTCTAGTTTTGAAATAATAGCTTTTCCTGCCTTGTCTTCTTTATGACCAGCCGAAATAGTATCAGAACAAACAATAACTGCCGCTTTTAAATCTTTTCTAAAACGATCTCTAAAGTCTGATTTTCCACCTTTTTTATTCAATAACTTTATGTCGTGTATTTCAATGTCTTTATCTATCGGTTTAAGCATATCATACATATTAAGGGCTACAACACTTGCACCATGCATAGCTTCAACTTCAACACCGGTTTTATAAATAGTTTTTACAGTGAATAGAATGGTTATTTCTAATTCGTTTGTAACGTATTCAACGCCTGTAAACTCAATAGGTAAGGGGTGGCAATCTGGAAGAATATCCGGCGTGCGTTTTACACCTAATAATCCTGCCGCTTTACTCATAGCAAATACGTTTCCTTTAGGAACCGTATCATTTTCTATAGCTTGTATTGTTTCTATTTTACTAACTTTTACAATAGCTTGTGCTACTGCGGTTCTTAGTGTTGTGCTTTTATGTGTTATATCGACCATTTCGAATTATTATTGTTTAACTGTTTAAATAGTTAATTTGATTCTTTGTTAATTTATTTGCTAATATTCCAAAAAAGTAACTAATTGCTAAAATGGAACTGGTAATAGTTAATATGGATATAACACCAGAAATATCCTTGAAGTAAACACCAAGAATAATTAGAATAGCTCCAATGCCTAATTGGGTTGTACATTTTTTATAAGTTCTATGTTTTATAGATAATAATGAATCTTCATTTTTCGTTTTTTCTAATGTTGAAGTATCAATTAAACCTTGTTTTTTAAAATATTCTAATTTTTTATTTGTTTTAGACTTCGTTAATGTAAATCTCTGGTTTGATATATATATAATAGTATCTCTGATTTTAGATCTCCGTTACTCATTTTTTATGATTAAACAGTTAAGCAAATCAATAATTAAACATTTTTAAGAATTAACCTTCCACTGATGCGTCTCATCTTCAAAAATCTCTTTTCCAAATACTGGTACGTCTCCTTTAATCACTTCTACTATATATTCTAATGCTTCAAAAACTACTTTGCGTCTTGGAGACGATACAAAAACAAATAAGCATATTTCTCCTGCTTTTACTGTGCCTAAACTATGATAGATATGCATGCAGGTTAAATCAAATTTATCAAAAGCAGACTCTCTTATATCATGAAATTTTTGATTTGCCATATCCTCGTATGCTGTATATTCAATGGCTGTTACAGTTTTATTGTCAATAACATCCGCTCTAACTTGACCTAAGAATATATTATGAGCACCTATGCTAGTTTTTGTTTGATGTTTATATATAGAATTTCCAATAAAGTCGGAAGTGATTGCCCCTTCTTTAAATACGCTTTTTGGTTTCTTATCTTTCATTTTTTTATATTTTATTGTTATAGCTATTAAAGAAGTAATGTGTTTATTTGGAAGATATTATTTCTGTCTTTCCTCTATCGTAATGACGGTTACTAATTATATTTTTTATTTCTAATGCACCTTCTTTTAAGCTAAAACAGTTTTGTATATCTAGTTCTTGTAATAATTCTACAGCACGAATACTACGAATTCCTGATTGACAAAAAAAGATTTTCTTTTTCGTTGAATCTATTTTACTTAAATTCTTTTCAAGTTCACTTAAAGGAATAGATGTAACATCTAAACTTTCAACTTTGGGTTCTTCATGTGGTTCTCTAACATCAATAAATTGAATGTTTTCTTCTGATAAGATAGATTCAATAGATATAAGAGCGCTATCAATTTCACAATTAAAATTGACAACTTTTTTATGAAAAATGTCTTTGTCTTTTAATACCGATTGAATTATTTCTTCCGATCTACTAATTTTTAATATTGAATTTTGAAGCGTTAACGCGTTATAGCAAAGTAGTTTTCCTGAAAGCGTATTACCAAGTTCTAATATTATTTTTAAAACTTCGTTGGCTTGCATGGTTCCTATAATGCCTGGTAAAACGCCTAAAACCCCAATTTCGGAACAATTAGGAACAGAACCTTGTTTTGGTGCTTCAGGAAATAAACAACGGTAACTTGGTCCGTTTTTGTAATTAAACACCGAAACCTGACCTTCAAATTTATAGATTGCTCCAAAAACCAAAGGTTTGTTTGTAATCAGGCAAGCATCGTTAACTAGGTAGCGTGTTTCAAAATTATCGGTGCCATCAACAATAATATCGTACTGTTCAAATAAATTTAAAGCGTTTTGATGCGTTAGTTTTTCCGCGTAAGCGATAATAGAAATATCTCCATTTAAATCTTCCAAACGCGCTTTTGCAGCTTTTGCTTTGTTTTTTCCTAGTGTTGACGTTCCAAATAATATTTGACGTTGTAAGTTTGAAATATCAACCACATCAAAATCTACAATACCAAGTGTGCCAACACCTGCAGCTGCTAAATACTGTAAAATAGGGCAGCCCAAACCACCAGCACCAATAACTAAAACTTTGGTATTAGAAATTTTGTCTTGACCATTTTGCCCAATTTCTGATAGGATAGTATGTCTGTTGTATCTGTTTGTCATTCCTGCGAAGGCAGGAATCTCTTCCTACCATTTATGTTGTTGTTTCTAATTATTTTGTTTTGTCATATCTAGATGATAAACTTATAAATCATCCTCCCGCAAAAGGAGGTAATAAAGCAATATCTTGTCCTGTTAATTTGGTTTCAAATGAAACCAATTCTTGGTTTTGTGCCACTTTAAAATCTGTTATTTTTAAAATCTGATATTTTGAATGTAAAGTTTCTAAAAGTTCAGAAATTAACTGTCCCGAAAACTCTAAAGACTCCTCTTCTTTTTTTGTTACTTCGGCTATTTGTCCAAAATATTTAACTTTTATATGCATCTTTAACTGCTTTTAATTGGTTTTGAGTATTCACGTTCATAGCGCAAAACTCATGTTCTTTTTCTATGATTACATTTTTACTTTTACATCCATTAATAGCTATTCGTAAACGTCTTTCGTTATTATTTAAACAAGCATTAAAGACTTTTTTAACTTGATTTCTATATAAAGCTATAAGTGGCATTGTTTTTCCCTGACTTTCAATTTGAATAATTTCTGAATCGTCATCAATCACGTTAATAAGTTGTTTTAATATGTCTGAATTAATCAAAGGTATATCGCAACTTAGTACTAAGTTATAGTCTGTTGAAGATACTTCTAACCCTGAACAAATGCCAGCAACAGGTCCTGCGTTTTTTGTGATATCATCTACACGTTTTAATCCGAATACATCATATGCTATATCATCAGAAATAATAATAATTTCAGAGACTAAAGGTTTTAAAGCATCAATGCTATATTGCACAAAAGGTTTGTCGTTTAGTAATAGGAAACCTTTATCAGTTCCCATTCTTGAGCTTTTTCCTCCAGCTAAAATAATACCAGTTATATCTTTTTTTTCTATCATTATTACGTAAGAAATAATTTTATACAAGCTATAATGAGTATAAAAGCCAAAATGTAACGAAGCTTTTGATTATTTATTTTTTTACTTCCGTAATAACCTCCAAAAACGCCACCAATAATGGCTATGGCGACTAACAAAAAAGATTCTTTTTCTAAAATAACACCACTACTTAATTGACCTATAAGTCCAGAAGCCGAATTCACCCAAATAAACAAGGCAGATACTGCTGCAGTTTCTTTCATTTTTCCCCAATGTAGTAGTAAAATAACAGGACTTAATATAATACCTCCTCCAATACCAATAAGACCAGAAAAGAATCCAATAACACCTCCAACAATAAGTCCTTGCCAAAGTTTTACTTGTTTGATATTGTCACTTTCTTTTCCAAAAACGTTAAGCATTTTTAGTATGGCGAATATTAATAATACAGCTAATATTTTTTTATAAAGTGATGCATCAACTTCTAATGTGCCTCCTAGAAAAGCTAAAGGAATTGAGGCTATAGCGAATGATATGAATAGTTTTTTATTAAAAAAACCTTCTTTGCAATAGTAGTAGAAAGAAATACCTGCAACAAAAAGGTTTAATAATAGGGCAGTGGGTTTCATGTTTTCTGGAGCAAAAGAAAAAATTGCCATAAGCGCTAAATAGCCACTTGCTCCACCATGGCCAACACTAGAGTATAGAAATGAAACTATAGGTAGTATTAGTAAAAAGAGGTATATGTGTTCGTTTTGTAACATTAAATTGGTTACTGTTTTTTTAAATAATTATTGATCTTTTATCGTTGTGCTATTTTTTACTAGTGCCTTTTCTCACGTTTTAAAGCGATTTTATCTTCTCTAATTGTTTATCTAAAAAAGCCCAACAATTTCTATTTATATCATCAAAAGCTAAGATTAAAGATTTACCATAATCTGTAAGTTCTGCACCGCCACCACCTTTGCCACCAATACTATTTATAGTTACAGGTTTTTTTGCAGATTTATTTACAGAATCTAAAAGTTGCCATGCTTTTTTATAAGATATATTTAAAGATTTTGAAGCTTTAGATAAAGAGCCTGTATTTTGAATTGCTTTTAAAAGATGCACACGACCTTCGCCTAAAAGGACATTGTTTTCAGACTCAATCCATATTCTACTTTTAATTTTATATGCCATAATTATGAGTTTGAATTTATGATGGTAAAATAATGACTTCAACCATATCATTAATAGTAATATTTGAAACAGTTGCTGGAACCAGAACTAATGCATTTGATAAAGCAAAAGTTTGTAACATCGATGAATTTTGACCTTCTAATATTTCAACATGACCATTATTATAAATCGCTTTTAAAAATTGAGGTCTGTCACCCTTTTTTTCAAAATTTGATATTGATTTTGCTTTTATGCGTGGTAACTCAATAATATTGCGATTCATCATTTTTTGCAATGCAATATTTACATAAACATAAAAACAAGATAAAGCGGCTGCGGGGTTTCCTGGTAATGCAAAAATTAAAGTATTGTTTTTCTTTCCGAAGAATAAAGGTTTACCAGGTTTTTGTTTTACCTTATAAAATAATTCCTGAGTGTTTAATTCTATTAAAGATTTTCCAACAAAATCATAATCACCAACAGATATTCCACCAGTTATAATAACTAGATCACTAGTATCTATAGCGTTTTTAAGTGTGTCTTTTGTTTCTTCATAATTATCTTTAACCTTATGAAATGAAATATCGTAGAATTTTAAATTATACAATGCATTTTGAAGCATGGTAGAATTACTCTCGTATATTTTTCCGTGAGTTAGTGGTTGTCCAGCTTCAATAAGCTCATTTCCTGTTGTTATTAAAGCAATTTTTGGTTTTTTATAAACCGAAACTTCGGTAATACCTAAAGATGTTAAATAGCCAATGGCAGCAGGTGTTAGTTTAGTTTCTTTTTTTAAGGCAACTTGTCCTGTTTTAACTTGTTCTCCTAATGGGCGAATATTATGCTCTTTGCTTAAACTATGTTCAATTGTAATTGTGGTATCATTTTTAACAACACATTCTTGCATCATAACAGCATTTGCAGAATCTGGTACTGGTGCACCCGTAAATATTCTAACAGATTCTCCAGATTTTAAAATTGGTTGATGTCCATCTCCCGCTTTTATTTCATCAATCAATTGATATTTTAAATTATCATGTAAATTTAAAGCATATCCATCCATTGCAGATTGCCTAAAAGGAGGCATGTTTATAGGAGACAGTACATCTTTAAATAATACATAACCTCCAGATTTTTCAACAGGTTTAACTGTTTCTTTTAATAGTGGGAATGCAGTATTTTTTACTAATTGAATGGCTTCTTTTATTGAAATCATTGTATATATCGTTATGTATTGACAAATATAACGAATCTATTTTTTACTGTAACATGATATTTGTTAGTTTATTTATAGATATAAAAGGAGATTTTTGTCCTGTAATTAAGTTTGTAGAGTTTGGTTTTTTTATGGATTTAAAAAAATACGTAGTAATTGAGTTGTTGTTTAATTATCTTTAATTTAGTGATTTAGGTGTTTAACCTGCGTTTTGGCAGTTTTCAACATGTTCTAAAAAGAGGTTTCGTTATGGGTATGAGCATGAAATAACCTTTGGTCTAGATATATTTTTGCACTAAAATAAGTATTAATACTTAATTAATAAGTGTAGTCATGAGTGTATTAAATCAAAAAGCAACAAAATTAGAATTACTAAATTTTAAAAATCAATCTACAAAAACATTTTGGATTACGTCCATATCCTTCTTTATCTGTTTTTTCTCTTGGTTTGGTATTGTGCCATTCATGCCAGATGTGGTTAAAGAGTTGGGTTTATCGCCAGATCAAAAATGGAATTCTATAATATTAGCCGTATCGGGGACTGTATTCGCAAGATTATTAATAGGGAAATTATGTGATAAATACGGGCCACGTTTATGTTATACGTATATGCTTATGTTGGGGGCTATTCCTGTTATAGCATTAGGTTTTGTTGCAACACCATTACAGTTTTTAATATGTAGATTTTTTATAGGATTTATTGGAGCATCATTTGTAATTACTCAAGTGCATACCTCAATAATGTATGCACCTAATATTGTAGGAACTGCTAATGCAACGTCTGCAGGATGGGGGAATTTAGGTGGTGGAGCCAATAGATTAGGTATGCCAATAATTGCTGGTATTGTGATAAGTTTTGGTATGGCAGATGCTGCACACGCTTGGAGATATGCTATGATTATTGCTGGAGTTATTTGTTTTTTAATGGGGATTGTATATTATTTTTTTACTACAGATACATTAGAAGGAAACTATAAAGAACTAAAAGAAGCAGGGAAATTACCTAAAGCTAAAAAAGATCAAGTTGGTTTTTTCGAAGTACTGAAAGATTACAGGGTATGGATTTTATTTGTAGTATATGCGGCTTGTTTCGGAATGGAATTAACAGTGTACGGTACTATGGATGATTATTTACAGAATACTTTTCAATTGCCTAGAAACACTGCTGGTAACATCGTCTTGTCTTTTGCGCTTATGAATATTTTCGCAAGAACTTTAGGTGGTTATTTTGGAGATAAGTTTGGTAAGCTAAAAGGTTTATATGGCCGTGTTATTTTCTTAACCATAATCTTAGCGGTAGAAGGGATAATATTGTCTACATTTTCAACAATTACATATTTACCAATAGCTATTGTATTCCTTATTTTATTTAGCCTTTCGGTGCAAATGGCAGAAGGTGCTACGTTTTCTGTAGTCCCTTTTATTAATAAGAAAGCCATAGGTTCTATTTCAGGAATTGTAGGGGCAGGAGGTAATGTAGGCGCGTTTTGTGCTGCATTATTATTAAAATCTAAATCGGCCATAGCAGAGAAAACAGCGATTAGCATGAACACAGGGAAATCGCAAGAGGTTATTGATGCAGCACAAGCAGTAGCATCATCAGAAGCCGTTTCTAGCGGGTATCTTTTAATAGGTGGTTTGGTTGTTGTAACGGCAGTTGTAGCACTAAGCATTAAGTTCTCTACAGAAGATGATAAAGCAGTAGCAGGGGAATTATCTGCCCTAGCAGCGTCTTAAAATATATTCTCATTTTAAACTTATAAAAACATCAATAGAATAAATTTTATTGGTGTTTTTTATGAGACTCTTAAAAGTAACTTTAAAAATTTTATTTCTAAGTATTGTTACTTAGCTTTGTGGTAATCACAGTATCATGTATGTAACCGGTTCACATAATAATTCTATAACTTCCAATTGCGAAACTTGTAATCGTACCAATTGTGTCATTCATAAAAATAAAGGCGTATTATTCAATTCAACTTTACCGCAAAGTAGCACGATACTAAAGTGTAAAAAAGGACAGCAGTTTATTATAGAAGGCGCTCCCGTTAACGGTTTGTTTTTTATAAAATCGGGAACCGTAAAGGTGTTTAGAACAGGTATAAATGGTCGTGAGCAAATTGTACGTTTTGCAAAAGGCTGCGAAATTGTTGGTCATAGAGGTTTTGGTACTCAAGAGTATTATTCAATTGGAGCGGTAGCGTTACAAGATGTTGAATTACATTATTTCTCTAAGGAGCATCTACAAAGCGCCTTACTAGAAAATCCAAAGTTTGCTTACGATATGATGTTGTTTTATGCCAATGAGCTTAATAGAAGCGAGAATAAAGTAAAGTCCATTTCTCAAATGACGGTTCGCGAACGTGTTATCGATACCATACTTTACATCAACAGAAAGTTTGACGATATTAATGGCTTTTTAAGTCTGCCACTAAGTAGAAAAGAATATGCCGATTATGCAGGAACCACCGAAGAGCAAGTTATAAGAGTATTTTCAGCATTAAAAAAGGAAAATCTCATTATGGCAAAAGGAAAAAAAATTGGTATTATAGATGTCAGTCAACTTAAAAAAGAAATTAACGAACATAATTATTTTCTAGATAGTTAATTTTTGGGCGTTACCCTGTCGGGTCTGGCTTTCCAATACAATCTTTTTTAAACGTCATTGCGAGGAGTTTACGACGTGGCAATCTGTCAATTTTTAGTTCTAAATCATTAATAAAGTTTCCTTTGTTTAAAAAAGGATTTCCATTGCAATCCCTAACGCGGGTCTATTTACTAACTTATGTTTTAAAACAAAAACTTTTGCATTTTTTCAAAAGATTAATATTACTTTTGAATCTTCAAAACAAGTGATTATTAATCTATAGATTATGTACTACCAAGAAGTCTTTACCCTTTTCTGGGAACAACTAAAGGAAAGTATTCAAGAAGATCGTTTTGCCAAATTAACCATGGCAAAAACCATTGGGAAGCCAAACTTGAAAAATATATTTGTTAGACCGATATCTGCCAAAAAAGACGCTAAAGTTTTAGTGAAACTACGCTACCAATCTAGAGATACCGAAGATGAAGAAAAGGTACTTACTCTAGATGAAGCCTTCATATTTGTAAAATCACATCTTAAAACATCGTTTTGGTCGGTACTTTTATTTACAACGACAAAAGATGTAACTTTTAAAATTAATAAAAAAGGTGCGGGAAGCATTACCGAAAATTACCCAACGTTTCATGATGTTGTATATGCTGAACCTGGGATAGAATAGAGTACAGGATAACGCGAAGATTTGCTTTGTTAATAGGTAATACTTTAGTTTTTTGTAAAAATAATATAACTGTTTTTTGTTTGTCTTTCTGTAATGCCACTAAGTGTAGCTTAGGATTGATTTTACATAAATAATACTCCTCGAAAATATTTATTGATTACTAGATTTACGTAGTCCTACGTATGGTTTTTTATGTTTTTAAAAGCCAGTTATTCAACATTTTTATTTCAAAACCTGCCATTTAACAGTTTTATACATGTTTCAAAAAGAGGTTTCTCCATGGTGTTTATCATAAAATAGCTTTAAGTCTACTTATATATTTGCGGTATAATAAGTATTATTACTTAGTAAATAAATTAAAACTATTAATATGAAATCATTAATTACTAAAGCATCATTACTGTTTTCTTTTTCAATGCTACTATTCTCTTGTGGAGGAGGCGATAAAAAGAAGGCTGTAACAACAGATGCAGTTGCAAAAAAAACATCAAAAACAAAAACATTAGATATTGAGAAACCACAATTAACATTTGGTTTTATCAAATTAACAGATATGGCACCTTTAGCAATTGCTAAAGAAAAAGGATTTTTTGAAGATGAAGGATTATTTGTTTCGGTTGAAGCGCAATCAAACTGGAAAAATGTTTTAGACCGTGTTATAGATGGGCAATTAGATGGTTCTCATATGTTAGCAGGTCAGCCTATTGCAGCAGGCGCTGGTTTTGGGCGTCAAGCAGATTTGGTAACGCCATTCTCAATGGACTTAAATGGTAACGGTATTACTGTTTCTAACAATGTGTGGTCTAAAATGAAACCAAACGTACCAAAAGGAACCGATGGAAAGCCAGTACATCCTATTAAAGCAGACGCTTTAAAACCTGTAATTACCGAGTATAAAAACTCTGGTAAAGCCTTTAAAATGGGTATGGTATTCCCAGTATCTACACATAACTACGAAATAAGGTATTGGTTAGCAGCTGCGGGAATTCATCCAGGAATGTACACCGCAGATAATGTACAAGGGCAAATTGATGCCGAGGTTTTACTATCTGTAACGCCACCACCACAAATGCCAGCAACTCTTGAAGCAGGTACTATTTATGGATATTGCGTAGGAGAACCATGGAACCAACAAGCGGTATTTAAAGGTATTGGAGTACCAGTAACTACAAACTACGACATCTGGAAAAACAACCCAGAAAAGGTATTTGTAATGACAAAGAAATTTGTTGAAGAAAACCCTAATACAGCTATAGCAGTAACTAAAGCTTTAATTAGAGCTGGTAAATGGCTAGATGAACCAAGTAACAGAGCTGAAGCAGTAAAAATATTAGCGATGTCTCAATATGTTGGAGCGCCAGAAGCAGTATTAGCTAATTCTATGACAGGTACGTTTGAATTTGAAAAAGGTGATAAACGTGAGATGCCAGACTTTAATGTATTCTACAAGTACAATGCAACATATCCGTTTTACTCTGATGGTATTTGGTTCTTAACACAAATGCGTAGATGGGGACAAATTCCTGAAGCTAAACAAGCAGATTGGTATGCCAACACGATTAAAGATATTTACAGACCAGATATCTGGAAAAAAGCAGCAGATTTATTAGTTGCAGAAGGAAATATTCCTGCGAGCGATGTACCAACAACAGATGGTTACAAAACAGCAACGGCAGACTTTATTGATGGTACTACGTTTGATGCTAAAGATCCGATAGGATACATTAACAGTTTCTCTATAGGAAATAAAGATAAATAACAACTACCTACTATTATTACAGTTAGACTGTCTTAATCTCCAAATTTAAGGCAGTCTTTTAAAAAACACATTTAACGATGAAAGCAAGTATAACATTAGGAAAAGTAACCAAGTTTATGGGGTTAGGTATTTTTAAAACACTATCTGACTTATTTACTGGAAAATTAGATAAAACAGAATTAAAAAACGTTTTACGTAAAGTTATTGTGCCTTTAGCATCTATATTATTATTTATAGGGTTATGGCATTTGGGAGCTAAGGCTTTATATAATATTGAAGCCGAATTTAAAATTGAGAAAGCACTTAATGAGCAAGGGCAAGTTGAAGCAGATAAACTAGATGCTTGTATAGCATCTGACGATTCTACTTGTCAGCCAAATACTTTGCCGTCGCCGTCTCAAGTTTGGGCGTCTTATAAGTCTTTATTAAAAGATCATAATATTATTAGGGCAGATAAAGCGGCCTTTAAAGAAAAAACGGCAGCATTAAATGCTAAACGTGTTGAAGAGGGGAAAGCGGCTATTACGTATACGGGGCGTCCATCTTTTGTAGATCAGATTTTTAGAAGTTTACAAACTGTATTTGCAGGGTTTTTATTAGCCTTATTAATCGCTGTGCCTTTAGGAATTTTTATAGGATTGAGTCCGACGTTAAAGAGTGCTTTTAATTGGTTTATTCAAATTTTTAAACCTGTTTCTCCAGTGGTTTGGTACTTGTTAGTATTTATGATTGTGAAAACATTATTGATAGATTCTAATGAAGATAGTTCGTTTACTATTTCGTTTATAAGTGTGGGTTTATGTTCTATGTGGGCTACTTTGGTTAATACGGCAATGGGAGTGTCTAGTGTAGATAAAGATTATATTAATGTAGCTGAAGTATTGAAGCTTGGTAATTTTCAGAAAATATTTAAGGTGGTATTGCCATCGTCTTTACCATTAATTTTTACGGGGTTAAAAATAACCTTATCTGTAGCGTGGATGGTTTTAATTGCTATTGAGTTATTGGCACAAAGTCCAGGTTTAGGATTATTTGTTTGGGAGGAATTCCAGAATGGTGCAAACGATTCGAATGCAAAAATTATTGTTGCCATGTTTGTTATTGGAATTATAGGTTTTTTGTTAGACCGATTGATGTTAACCATACAAAACGCGGTGTCTTTTGATAAAACAGATGCGATATAGGTTGGAGCTGTAAGTCGTGAGTTTAAAGTAGTTGAAAAGGCATTAGGGATAAGTTTTGTTGAACTGTTTATACGTGTAATTGGAGAGTAACGGTATTAAATTTACTAAACACTTACTAAAGACTGATTACTGCAAACTGAATATTGAAGACCGTCCAGCGTTAGGGATTGCAGAGGAAAGCCCACAGCGGAGGTACGGAGCGAGGACTTGTAACGTAAAGCCCGACCCTTGTGGTAACGCTCAAATAAAAATAGAGTTGAATTGTATAGCCGTAAAGATTGGCTAAACAACTAAACGATAAACGAATAAACATTAGTAGAATGGCATACTTAGAATTAAATAATATATATAAAATCTACGGACAAGGGGATAACGAAACTGAAGTGTTATCGAATATAAATTTATCGATTGAAGAGGGTGAGTTTGTTGCTATTGTTGGGTTTACGGGTAGTGGAAAGACCACGTTAGTAAACTTAATAAATGGTTTAATTGAACCGACTAAAGGTGAGGTTTTGTTTAAAGGTGAACCTGTTGCTGGAACGGGTCATGAGCGTGGTGTGATTTTTCAAAATTATTCACTTTTACCTTGGCTTACTGTTGGGCAGAATGTGTTTATGGCAGTGAAAGAAGCATTTCCAAAGAAAAGTAAGAAGGTGCTAAACGAGATTGTTGCCAATTATGTAGAAATGGTGAGTTTAACGCCTGCGATTAACAAACGCCCTAAAGAGTTATCTGGAGGTATGAGACAGCGTGTAGCCGTGGCTAGAGCTTTAGCTATGAAACCCGAAATGATTATTATGGACGAACCACTTGGTGCACTTGATGCTTTAACACGTGGTAATCTTCAAGATGAAATCTTAAATATTTGGGGGCAAGATAAACGCACCGCTTTATTAATTACCAATGATGTGGATGAGGGTATTTATATGGCAGACAGAATTATACCGTTACGCCCTGGACCAAACGCAACTTTAGGACCTGAGTTTAAAATTGATATTGAGCGCCCAAGGGATAAAACGGAAATGAACGATAACCAAAATTATAAGGATACCAGAAATGCTATTATTGAGTATTTAATGGATATAGGTAATGAACGTAAGGCGGAGGCAAGCACTCCAATTGTTTTACCAGATTTAACACCAAAGGATTTTGTTAACCAATTTTAAAATAAGAAAACCTGATGAGTACTATAATAGAAAAACCAAAAGCTGAGACTCTTACAGGAGACACAACGTTTCACTCCAATGATGTGATGCTGGATTTAAAAAAACTAAAGAAGGTTTACCCAACACCTAAAGGAGATTATGTGGTTCTTGAGGATTTGAATCTTCAAATAAAGAAGGAGGAATTTGTTACCATTATTGGACATTCTGGTTGTGGTAAAACAACGATGCTTTCTATGATTGCAGGGCTGAACGAGATTTCAGGAGGACATATATCGGTTTTAGGAAAAAACATTAAAGGCCCTGGACCTGATAGAGGTGTTATTTTTCAAGCGCCGAGTTTAATGCCGTGGATGACAGCTTTACAAAACGTGTTATTAGGGGTAAATCAAGTATTTCCTGATGCTACAAAAGCACAACGTAATGATATTGCGAAGTATTATTTACAAAAAGTAGGGTTGGAGGACGCTTTTCATAAACGAGCTTCAGAACTTTCTCAAGGGATGCAACAGCGTGTTGGTATTGCTAGAGCCTTTGCTATAAAACCTAAAGTATTATTACTAGACGAACCTTTTGGAATGTTAGATTCTTTAACACGAGGCGAACTACAAGATATTTTAATTGAAATTTGGAATAAAGAAAAAATTACAGCAGTTATGATTACTCATGATGTGGATGAGGCTATTTTTTTAGCAGACCGTGTAGTGATGATGACTAGCGGGCCAAGAGCAAAAATTGGTGATGTTTTAAATATTGATTTTGAAAGACCAAGAACTCGAAAATCAGTATTAGAACATGACGATTATTATAACTACAGAAAACATTTAATAGACTTTTTAGAGCATTAAAAGTGAATAAAGTTGGAAAAAAAACAGATGATAACATGAGAATTATCATAAACTAAAAATATATCCAACTCTATATATGCAACAATAAAAAATTAAACTAACAACAATTATAAAATAAATTTTAAAACAAAGAGTATGAAAAAGCAATACGTAATATTAGGGCTAATTGCATTGATAGTTCAATTTGCACAAGCACAATTTACATTAGATGGAGAGTTTAGACCAAGAACAGAGTATAGAAACGGATTTGGTAGTCTTATCGCAGATGATGCCGATGCTGGTTTTGGTATCTCAACACGAGTAAGATTAAATGCTGGGTATGCTACAGATGCCTTTAAGTTTTATGTGAGTTTCCAAGATATTATGGTTTGGGGAGAAAACAGACAAATTTTACCTTATGATCAAAATAATTCGTTTGCCGTTTTTGAAGCATGGGCAGAAATTAATTTAGGTGAAGGATGGTCTACAAAATTAGGTCGTCAGGTATTATCTTATGATGATCAACGTATACTTGGAGGTCTAGACTGGGCACAACAAGGGCGTAATCATGATGCGGCTTTACTTAAGTATAAGAAAAATAAGTTTGTTCTAGATGCTGCGTTTGCATTTAATCAAGATTATTCTCACCCAACAGGATTTATATCTACAGGAACAGGATATAATACTACAGGATTCTTTTCTTATAAGACTATGCAAATGTTGTATTTAAAGCAAGCTTGGGAAAATTTTTCTGGTAGTTTATTGCTATTGAATAACGGATTTCAAAAATTTGATACTACAAGTGCACCAGATGGTGTAAGTAATTTACAAACTATTGGAACACACTTAGATTATAAAGCTGGTAAATTTGGATTGGCAGCAAATGCGTTTATCCAAACAGGAAAAAGGCAAGGTGAAGTAGATGTTAAAGGAGCTCATTTATTAGGATTAGACCTTACTTATAAAGCTACAGACAAAGTTGGTTTAGGTGCTGGTTTTGAAATCATTAGCGGTAACGATGCAGGACCAGGTGAAACAGGAGCTTTCTTTCCATTATACGGTACAAATCATAAATTTAACGGATTTATGGATTATTTCTACGTAGGTAACCATGTAAATTCAGTAGGTTTATTTGATGTTCACGTGAGTGCAAACTTCAAATTAAATGAAACGTCTAGCTTATTAGTAAAAGCATTAAACTTTAGTGGAGAGCAAGACTTACCAAGCGGTGAAAAATCTTTAGGAACAGAAATCGATTTAGTTTACAAGAAAGCCTTCAAAGGGTACGCATTAGTACTTGGGTATTCTCAAATGTTTGCAACAGACGGTATGTATGAGTTAAAAGGCATTACTGAAGATGCAGCAGCTGGTTCTCAAAACTGGGGATGGGCTATGTTAGTTATTAAACCTAAGTTCTTAAATGGAACTAAAAAATAAAAATACTTTTATTTAAAGTGACTAATTTTAATCAAATGTTTTAGTGAAAAGAATCCCCTTTTGGGGATTTTTTTGCTATAATAAGTTTATAAACTCACCAAAAGACCATTTTAACTCATCTAAAAGAGGCGTTTACTAAAACTAGATAATCTCTGTTCTATTGTATTTATAGATTTGATGTATAAACACAAATATTATGGAGAAAAATTTAAAGATTAGCATTAAGAAACCTTGTACAGAAAAATTTGAAAATTTTAAGATTACTAAATCTGGCGGATTTTGTGTGAGCTGTAAAAAGGATGTTATTGATTTTAGAAAGATGAGTGATAAAGCACTTATACAGTATTTTAAAAATAAAAAAGGAAAAACTTGTGGTTATTTTAAAGAATCGCAACTTAAAACTTATAAAATGAAAGAATCTAATAACTCACCTGTAAGTTTTAAATTTTTGAGAGTAGCTGCATTGACAGTTTTTACATTGACATCACTTCATAATATTTAAGCACAAAAAGGTAATCCAATAGGAATTGTAGATCAAGATAAGAAAGTGAAGATAAATAATATTTCTCGAGAGAAAGAACAGGACAGTTTTCTAAAAGGCATAATATCAGATGGAGCACACCCATTACCTGGGGTTAATATTATACTTAAAGGAACAAGTATTGGAACAGCTACAGATTTTGATGGAGAGTTTGAATTTCCGCAAAGGGTAAAGGAAGGCGATATTTTACAGATAAGCTACTTAGGATATGTAACTCAGGAAATTAAAATAAAAAAAGAGCAAACTAAATTAAATGCCATATTGACTATTGATATGAAAGAAGATGTTTCTTGTGTTTTGATGGGTGAGGTAGCTGTTAATGACGCATATAAGAGTAAGCGTTCGTTATGGCAGAAATTTAAAAATATATTTTAAATGAGATTATTTTCATTAATATTCACTTTGTTTTTTTGCTTGATTTTAAATGGGCAACCGTTAGATTTTTATAAGTCTGACTTTAAAAGAGCTGATAGTATTGCTAATAACTACAATAATAATACTTTAAATAATTTACCCGTTTTAGTATATAATCTAACCAGTAATTTAGATACAGAAGTAGAGAAGTTTAGATCCATTTATAAATGGGTTTGCACAAATATTGAAGCTGATCATTATTTTGGAGAGAAAACAATACGTACTCGAAAAAAGTATAAAAGTGATAATATTTCTTTTATGAAATGGAATGAAGAGATGCAATCTAAAATGTATAAAAAGTTGCTAAAGGATAAAAAAACGATTTGTTCTGGTTATGCTTATTTGTTAAAAGAACTTTGCGCTTTAGCGAATATAAAATGTGAAGTTGTTAATGGTTATAGTAGAACTATAAATACAAATGTAAATAAAATTGATATTCCTAATCATTCATGGAATGCTGTAGAATTAAATAATAAATGGTATCTGGTTGATGCCACTTTAGCAAGCGGTTTTTTCTTTGTTAACGAGAATAGATTTATTAAAAACTATAACGATAGATATTTTTTAGTCAATCCAGAGTTGTTTATTAAAAGTCATTATCCTTTAGATTATAAATGGACACTTTTAAAGCAACAAATAAATATAGACGACTATGTGAAAGCGCCATTGATTTACGGTAAAAGGCTTAAACACAATATTCTTCCAATAGTTCCAGAAAGGCTTAAAACTGAAATTTCTAAGGATGAAAGTATTGTTTTTAAATTAAGAGTTTCTAAAGAAAGTCAGATTCAAGATTTTGAAGTTGTTTTAAGTAATGGTCAAAGTTATCATGTAACTACATCTGAAAATTATAGTTATAAAAATGGAATTTTGGAATTTCAATATCATTTTAAAAGAAGAGGAATCTATGATTTAAACTTGAAAATTGCTAACGACATTATTGTGTCTTATACTATAAAAGTTAATAAGTTGAGTAGAGGTAAAAATTTGCTTAGCTATAATTTATAACTAAATATATTAAAATTGAATTGTATAAATAATTCTATAAATTAAAATACATTTCTTACATTTAAGCTGAAAATAAATTATATGCTTAAAAAAGTTTTTGCTAGTGCCGTATTTGGCGTAGAAGCTTCAACAATAACAGTTGAGGTAAATGTAGATAAAGGAGTAGGCTATCATCTTGTAGGCTTGCCAGACAATGCGATTAAAGAAAGTAATTTTAGAATTGCTGCTGCACTTCAGAATAATGGTTACAGAATTCCAGGAAAGAAGATTATTATTAACATGTCTCCAGCAGATTTAAGAAAAGAAGGGTCTGCTTACGATTTAACTTTAGCCATCGGAATTTTAGCGTCAACCAATCAAATTAAAGCTGAAAATCTAGATAAGTATTTAATAATGGGGGAGCTTTCATTAGATGGAAGTTTACAGCCTATAAAAGGCGCGTTACCTATAGCTGTAAAAGCAAGAGAAGAAGGTTTTAAAGGGTTTATTCTTCCTATTCAGAATGCAAAAGAAGCCGCCATTGTTGATAATCTAGAAGTTTACGGTATTGAAAACATTAAGCAGGTTATTAATTACTTTGATAAAGGTGAGCCTCTTGAACAAACCATCATTAATACTCGAGAAGAATTTGAAAAAAGCTTAGATTTTCCAGAGTTCGATTTTTCAGATGTGAAGGGGCAAGAAAGTATAAAACGTTGTATGGAAATTGCGGCAGCTGGCGGACACAATGTGATTTTAATTGGTCCTCCCGGAGCAGGTAAAACCATGTTAGCAAAACGCTTACCAAGTATTTTACCTCCTATGACCTTGCATGAAGCTTTGGAAACAACCAAAATACATTCTGTAGTTGGTCGTGTAAAAGATTCCGGATTAATGGCGCAACGTCCTTTTAGAAGTCCACATCATACCATTTCGAATGTTGCTTTAGTGGGAGGAGGAAGTTATCCACAACCAGGCGAAATTTCTATGTCGCATAATGGTGTTTTGTTTTTAGATGAATTACCAGAATTTAAACGTGAAGTTTTAGAAGTCATGCGTCAACCTTTAGAAGATAGAGAAGTCACCATTTCTAGAGCGAAGTTTACAGTAACGTATCCATCTTCATTTATGTTGGTAGCAAGCATGAACCCCAGTCCGAGTGGTTATTTTAATGATTCAGACTCGCCTGTAACATCAAGTCCTGCAGAAATGCAACGCTATTTAAGTAAGGTTTCAGGGCCGTTATTAGACCGTATTGATATTCATATTGAAGTCACACCAGTTCCTTTTGATAAACTAAGTGATGAAAGAAAAGGAGAGACTTCCGTAGAAATTAGAAAACGTGTTACCAAAGCCAGAGAAATACAAACACTACGTTTTAAAGATTCTGATAAAGTGCATTATAATGCTCAAATGAATGTGAAACAAATTAGAAAGCATTGTGTATTAGATGAAGCTTCAAAGCTTTTGCTAAAAACAGCCATGGAACGTTTAAATTTATCGGCGCGTGCTTATGATAGAATATTGAAAGTATCAAGAACTATTGCCGATTTGGAAGGTGTTGAGATAGTGAACGGCTCACATATTAGTGAAGCTATACAGTATAGAAGTTTGGATAGAGAGGGATGGTTGGAGTAGATAATTATTATGTTTAATATGATTTTGAAAAAGACTCTGTAAAAAATTAGTTCTTTAAATTATGAAGAAATAATTAATTAATATATCTAAATGGTATAAAGCAAATGTTGGGAATGTTGTTAGAGGGTTAAATGAAGAGTGTTATGTATTGAGTATTGAAAATGAGAAATTTACATCAATTTCTTTTTTCTATATCAATGGGAAAAATACATTCTCGGGCTTTGTAATTGGACTTATTTTTAAAAATGAAAAGTTCTATGAAGAGTTATTAATATTTTCATTTTTTCTTTCTAAAAAATAGAAAAAAATTTGAATATCCGTAATTAGGCATAATTATAAAAAAGACTTATTTTAGATAAAAAAATAAGGATGAATATTTTCAGTTTTATAGCCCATTTTGATAGAGAGGAGTCCTGTCGTAATCACTTTAAGGCAGAGCGAGATAAAATAGGAGTTGTCTGTAAAAGATGTGCTCACGATAGTCATTATTGGATAAAAAGTAAATGGAGTTATGAGTGTAAAAAATGCCGAAGTAGGACCTCGTTAAGAAGCTGCACAATTATGCAAAGTTCGAACCTATCTTTTCTAGTTTGGTATAAAACGATGTTTCTACTAACCGCAACTAAAAAGGGTTTTTCCAGTAAGGTTATCACAAAAGGAAAGTATCTTAAATTATACCTCAATTAATTTGTATATAAATTAAACCGAAGATACTTTGAAGATAAACTCTTTGATAGACTTGTAATAGCAAATATTTCTGGATTATAAGTGAAAACGGATATTCAAATAAAAAATTAATTAAAATGGCACAACATAACGAACTCGGTAAAAAAGGTGAACAACTTGCAGTAGACTTTCTATTGAAAAAAGGCTACGAAGTTATTGAGCGTAATTACCGTTTTGATAAAGCCGAAGTTGATATTATTGCTCAGCAAAAAGACATTTTAGCCATTATTGAAGTAAAAACTAGATCGACTACAGATTTTGGAAACCCTCAAGATTTTGTAAAACCTAAACAGATTCAGCGCTTAGTAAAAGCTGTTGACGAATATGTAAATGTGAATGGTTTAGACGTTGAAGTTCGCTTTGATATTATTGCTATTGTAAAAGAAAACAAGACTTATAAAATTGAGCATTTAGAAAATGCTTTTTACCATTTTTGATACTTGTGCCATCCTGAATTTATTTCAGCATAACAAAAAAATCACTTTTCTTGCTCCTCCTCTACGCCTTCTTACTCTTCAGCATCAAAGAACTCTTTTAAAGCTTCAAAATCTTCGGGTTTTGCAACAAACTCTTTATTCTTATTCAAAATAAAATATGTTGGCGTTGCAGTTACTCCGTAATCATTACCTATTTTATTTTCCCATTTACCTTCACCATAAACATGAATAAATGCTGGGTAATTATATGTTAAATCTTTCCACTTATAAGGCTCATCTTCAAGAGCTATTGCTACAACCTTTATTAAACCATTTTCTTTGGTTTTTACATAAGTTTGCAACTGCGGAACCTCATCTAAACAATGAGAGCATGTACTGCTCCAAAACACTAAAACATAATTTTCAGCAACATCTAAATCGCTTAATTTTTTAGCAACCAATTCTTCTTTTTCTTTTATTTCTATCGAAAAATCTGGAGCTTTTTCACCTATAGATGTGTTCGTATATAATATTAACGCATGAAGCAATTCTTGATCGTTTGTAGATACCGCCAAATCCATTAAATAATTTTCTGAAATAAAGTTAGCAACACTTTCAAAATTTAAATCAGCCATTTGCTGCCATAAATCTGTAAATAAACGTTTCTTAATCTTTATAGGTGCATGCGCTAGAACTTTACCAAAATCTTTAATATTCTTTGTATAACTTGCTGCTTCATCAGTAGAATCTGCCGACACTCCAAACACGTAATTAAACATCCGTTCGGTTAAAAAATCAGAACTTTGCAAGGTTTCATTACTAAAATCTACAGCATCAAAATAATGAATTTTTAAATTATCTGTATATGTTTTAGCATCTTCTGCCTTACTAGGAACATAAGGCTTATTTGCTTTAATAAAGTCAAGCGCTATAGTTTCACTAGTTGCATTTTCATAATACCCTTGCGCTTCTCGTTGGGTTTTAAAAATAGCTTCTAACGCTTTTTTGTCTTTACTTTCTTCCCTAAAAAACTTACCGATACTGTGTGTAATCATGGACATACTATTGGTGTATGACGCTAACATTTTGTTTTCAAAAGATGATTGAAATGTTACTCCTGTTTCAGAATTAAAAGACAACTCAATATCTTCTTTAGCATTATAAATAACATCAAAATTATAATCTTCTTGAGGAATAGCATAAACCAATTTATAAACACCTTCTACCACAGTAGAATCTAACTGAAACGAAAACTCTCCTTTTTCATTTATTTCAGCATTATTAACATACTCTGATACTTCTGGAGTTACTTTATAAAGCAGTACAAATTTATAATCTTCGGGTGGTGAAAACGTTCCTTTTATGGTATGTTGCGCCATTAACAAACTTGGTAACAAAACCGCAAAGGCAAAAAATCGTTTTAACATTATTATTATTATTAATTTTATATAGTATTCAAGACAATAATCAAGCCACAATAGGCTTAATAGCGTTTAGCGCTTGTTGCACTGTTTTAATATTTTCAAAGGTTAACAACAACCTAAGACCTGCTCTTGTTTGCTTCTCTTTCATTTTACAAAGGTTAGGGTTTGATTGTACAAACCTCAATACTTTTGTAAATCCTGGGCTTTGATAAAAGCTACTTTGTTGATCGTTTACAAAATAGCCTACAAATTTACCTTGCTTCATTATAATTTTCTCAAAGCCTATTTTACTAGCAAGCCACTTTATTTGGACACTATTTAATAAATCGGTCACTTGTATTGGTATTTCTCCAAAACGATCTACCAATTCTTTTTCAAAAGTAAGTAATTCCGCATCATTTTTTAAATTATTAAGCTGCGTATATAGATTTAATCGCTCTGCAATATTATTAACATAACTATCTGGGAAAAGCAACTCGAAATCAGTATCAATAGTAACATCTTTTACATAAACCTTACCTTCTTCTGGCTCATCATATAAGTCTTTGAATTCGTTCTCTTTAAGCTCTTCAATAGCTTCATTTAATATTTTTTGGTAGGTATCAAACCCTATTTCATTTATAAACCCGCTTTGTTCACCTCCAAGCAAATCTCCAGCACCACGAATTTCTAAATCTTTCATAGCGATATTAAAACCACTACCCAACTCTGTAAATTGTTCTAAAGCAGAAATTCGTTTTCTAGCATCATCTGTCATTGCAGAATACTCTGGTGTAATAAAATAACAGAACGCTTTTTTATTACTACGCCCTACTCGACCTCGCATTTGGTGTAAATCACTCAATCCAAAATTATTGGCATTATTTATAAAAATAGTGTTGGCGTTTGGTACATCTAGTCCACTTTCTATAATAGTTGTACTCACTAAAACATCAAAAGCACCATCCATAAACGATAACATAAGCTGCTCTAATTTTT
This sequence comes from uncultured Algibacter sp., assembly GCA_938003745.1. Classification (GTDB taxonomy): domain Bacteria; phylum Bacteroidota; class Bacteroidia; order Flavobacteriales; family Flavobacteriaceae; genus Postechiella. Next base: position 4,234 of record CALKXS010000014.1, on the reverse strand, counting down.
TACCTTCCATTTGCCCATGACCAATACCAACTTTTGCATCTGGCACCAAACGTTGAATCATACCAGCTACTTCTTTTATATTTTCTATACGGTTATGAATAAAAAATATTTGTCCGCCACGTTGAATCTCATAACTCACAGCATTACGAATTTCTTCTTCACTAAAACGAATTACATGACTTTCTATAGGGTATCTATTTGGCGGTGGTGTTGTGATTACCGATAAATCTCTAGCAGCCATTAAACTAAACTGAAGCGTTCTAGGTATTGGTGTTGCGGTTAGTGTTAACACATCTACATTATCTTTTAAAGTCTTTAACTTCTCTTTTACAGCTACGCCAAATTTTTGTTCCTCATCAACAATAAGCAATCCCAAATCTTTAAACTTTACTTTTTTGTTTACTAATTGATGCGTTCCTATTAGAATATCAACTTTACCTTGCTCTAAACGCTCTAAAGTTTCTCTTTTTTCTTTGGCTGTTCTAAATCGGTTTACATAATCTACAGTCACCGGGAAGTCTTTTAAACGTTCTGCAAAAGTTCTTGAATGTTGATATGCCAAAATAGTTGTAGGCACCAAAACTGCCACTTGTTTGCCATTATCTACAGCTTTAAATGCTGCACGAATAGCAACCTCTGTTTTACCAAAACCAACATCACCACACACTAAACGATCCATTGGGCGCTCGCTTTCCATATCTGCTTTAATATCTGCAGTTGCTGTACTTTGGTCCGGTGTGTCTTCATAAATAAAAGACGCTTCCAGTTCATGCTGCATCGAGCTATCTAAATTATATTGATAACCCTTTTCTGTTTTACGTTTTGCGTATAATTTTATTAAGTTGAAAGCGACATGTTTTACACGTGCTTTTGTTTTTTGCTTAAGGGTTTTCCATGCCGTACTTCCTAATTTATAAATTTTAGGTGCTTTACCGTCTTTCCCATTAAATTTAGTGATTTTATGTAGCGAATGAATACTTAAATACAGCACATCGCGCTCTCCATATACCAATTTTATCGCTTCTTGTTTTTTACCTTCTACATCTATTTTTTGAAGCCCACCAAAACGCCCAATTCCATGATCTATATGCGTTACATAATCGCCAATATCAAGATTAGTAAGTTCTTTTAAAGTAATGGCTTGCTTTTTAGCATAGCCATTTTTTAAACTAAACTTATGGTAACGCTCAAATATTTGATGGTCTGTATAACACACCATTTTATTATCATGATCTACAAAGCCTTGATGTAAAGACACTACTATAGTTTTATACGACACTTCTGCTTCGGCATCATCAAAAATATCATGAAATCGTTTTGCTTGCTGCTCACTAACACAGGCAATATAATTTGCATACCCTTTATTATGATTGCTATTTAGGTCTTCAATTAATAAATTAAACTGTTTATTAAATGAAGGTTGTGGCGTTGTTTTAAATACAATTTCGCTTACGTCATTACGAGGCGTTTTGGACGAAGCAATTTTTCTATTAGTAACAGATTGCTTCGTTTCACTCGCAATGACGAAATTATTTAAATCTGTAGAACGCCCAAACTCAACTATTGAAAATTCTTGAAGCTGTTTTTTTAAAAGTTTTGAATTACAAAACAATTCTTGAGGTTCGGCATGTTTAATATCTTCAGATAATGTTTTAAAAGCATCTTCTGCTTTTCTATAAAAATCATCTATTCTAGAAAAACATAAATCGGCATTTTTAAAACATATCACTGTTTTTTGAGCAATATATTTTAGGAAACTTTGCCTACTTTCCTGCATCATTTTATTAGCAACATTTGGAATAATGTTGATTTTTTTAATCTGCTCTATAGATAATTGTGTTTCTACATCAAAGGTTCTAATACTATCTACCTCATCACCAAAAAATTCGATACGGTAAGGTCTATCATGCGAAAACGAAAAAACATCTACAATACCACCACGTACGGAAAACTCTCCTGGTTCTGTCACAAAGTCTACTCGTTTAAATTGGTACTCAAACAAGACCTCGTTTACAAAGTCTATAGACAAATCATCGTTTATGGTAACTTTAAGCGTATTACGCTCTAACTCTTTTCTTGTAACTACCTGCTCAAAAAGTGCATCTGGATAGGTAACAATTATAGCTGGCTTTTTTTGCGAATTTATACGATTTAAAACTTCGGCTCTTAAAAGCACATTGGCATTATCTGTTTCTTCTATTTCGTAAGGTCTTCTATAACTTCCGGGATAGAATAACACATCTTTTTCGCTACCAAGTTGTTCTAAATCATTTAGATAAAATGCAGCTTCTTCTTTATCATCAAAAATGATTAAAAAAGGTTTCTCTGCGGTTTTAAAAGCATCTGAAATTACAAACGAAAAAGACGAGCCTACAAGGCCTTTTAAATGTGTTTTACTTTGAGTTTTGGCAATAGCAGTTCGCAGATCTTGCGATTGCAAAGTCTGTGCATAAGCTTGCGAGAGGATAGATTTACTCACTGTATTTTATTTTTCGAGTGTAAATATACGGTTTAGAATTATTTCTTAGACTTTTAATTTTACTTCTAATTAGATTTTATTTATTGTTATATTCTTTGGCAATCAAAATGTATTATAAGCAATTTAGATAACTGAACACAGAACTTGACTTTGTCAGAAAAAATATAACTTCGTTTAACATTAGATATAAAATATTAAAACGATTTCATGTCATGTCGTTGTACCTAATTAAAGAAACTGAAATAATAAATGATAATATCACTAATAATAAGACATTATAAGATATATAAAGGAGTTAACTATTTACCATTATCTGATGGCACAAAATTCTCAAGTATTCTTGGTGAAAATGGAGCAGGGAAAAGTTCAATTTTAGAATCCTTTGATTGTTTTTTAACAAAAGGCCTTTTACCGATTGGTCTATCAATTATGAGGCTAAATCCGAGGGTATTAGTGGAAACAACAGTCCTTATATTCTTCCTATTTTCTTAATATCTAAAGATAAATTACGTAATTCCTTAAAAGCAGATACAGAACAATATAAAAAAGCTGAAAAATTATCAGATTTTTTATGGAGCACAAATGAAAAGGCGAAAGGAGCATCTTTAGAAGCTTTTTATGAACATAGAAAAAACATTAAAGAAAAATTTAGTCCTGATGAATACTTTATATTATTAGTTGGAAGAAAATATAAAAGTAGTGGTTGTTTTTTTGGTTCTTATCAAAAGAAACTTTCATTTATAAATGATGAACCTCATAAAGAATATGAAGAAACAGAATTGCAAGAATATTTTAATGGGTTTTATGAATATATAATTTCACATTACTCGTATTTGTATATACCTGTTGAAACTGATGTTCAAACTTATACAAAGTTAGAAACACAGGATATGCAAAAATTAATGGACAAAAATGTTCAATCAGAAATTGAAAAAGCAATTACTCAAAAAACTATTAGTCAAATAAATGGACATTTAGATAAATTTGTTAAAGACATTGAAAGTGTTTTAGAAACCTATACTTATAAAGGTAAGTATAGGTTTCTAAAATAATTGAATCTTATTTTTCTATTAAAGAACTTAACAAAAAAATCCCTGGTTCAACAAAAACAATATCTGTAAATGAACTAAGTTCAGGTGAAAAAAGAAAAGCTTTAATAGGTTTAGCATATTCTTTCTTAAAAAAGAATTCGGATAGAGATTCTAACCTAATAATAGCAATTAACGAACCTGAATCATCATTGCATATTAGTAATTGTTACGAACAATTTGAAAAGTTAATTGAAATAGCTAGAGAAAATCATCAAATCTTAATTACAACTCATTGGTACGGTTTTTTACCAATCGTGACGGAAGGAACAGCAACTTCAATAAATAAAAAATTGAATATCCGTTTTCACTCATAATCCAGAAATATTTGCTATTACAAGTCTATCAAAGAGTTTATCTTCAAAGTATCTTCGGTTTAATTTATATATAAATTCATTGAGGTATAATTGAAGATACTTTCCTTTTATTTTGTGATAATTACCCAGTAAGTTTCTTTTCGCATTACTTATGGTTATATGTACCCATTTTAATGTTTCTATTGTAGTTTGTTTGTCTGATTTCTCTTTATAATGTAGTTCTACAAAATCTGCAATATCAATATATGAAGTGCTTTTATCAGTAAAAACAATACTTGTATCTTTTATAGATTCTTGTATAGTTTGATTGATACCTTCGGCTTTATGGTTTTCTAAAACTTTAGCTTTGA
>CALKXS010000013.1 GCA_938003745.1 uncultured Algibacter sp. | reverse complement strand
ATGGTGATGGTGTCCCAACAATTAATGAAGATATTGATGGTGATGGCGATCCAACAAATGATATAGGTAAGAATGGTATTCCTAAATATTTAGATCCTGAGGAAACAGAATTTAAATCTTAAAACAAAAAATCTCGCATTTGCGAGATTTTTTGTTTTAAGAGATTTAATGAATGAATTTATAATAATAATGATAAACTCAAGATAAGTTGATCTGGTCTTGTGTCCAGTCTACTTTCTGTATTTATAATATTTTTATTTATAAATTTAGCTTCGTTGTCACTAAAGCCTCTTTCATATCTTAAATCTATTCCAACTTTTTTAAAGTTAAGTCCTATTCCAAAATTAGCGCCAACTGTAAAATCATTTTCAATATTATCAATTGAAGCTCCTTCAAATTCTGAATCTAGAATATATTGAAAAGAAGGGCCTGCAAAAACACTAAGAGGCCCTAATACTTTTATACCTACTAATATTGGAGCATCAATTTTTTGCATTTTAAAACTATCGTCATCATAATCACTTTTTGTACTAGAATAAACAACTTCTGGTCTTAAATAAACCTTATTTCCTATTTTTCCAAATAATCCAAAATGGTAACCTACATTTCTATCAGGATTTTTTGCATTATCATTTATAGAAGCGAAGTAATCACCGTTAGCATTGTAGCTTAATCCACCTTTAAAACCTATGCCGTTAGAAGTTTGAGCATAAGCAGTAGAGTCTAATAGAATTGTAAATACGATAATAAAAAAAGAATTTTTTCTCATGTCACGCTCCGTTTTAATCGATTTGCAAAATTTTTTTAAATTTTTCATAATTATTCGTTTTATAAGACTTCATGTTTAATATCAAAACGTTGCCAAACGATTATTATTTCTTTTAGTAACATGTATTTAAAAAGAAAAGGACTCTTTTAAATCAATAAAAGTGCCCTTTAATATTATGTAATAAACTAAATGTTATTTTCTTTTAATAACAGCTAAAGCTTTTTCTACAATAGATGAGCTGTTTAATCCGTACTTGTCCATTAATTGAGCAGGAGTCCCAGATTCACCAAAAGTATCATTAGTTCCAATAAACTCTTGTGGTGTTGGTTTTTGTGTTGCTAAAACACGAGCTACACTTTCTCCTAAGCCTCCAAGAATGTTATGCTCTTCAGCAGTAACGATACAACCAGTTTTAGAAACAGACTCTATAATTGCTTTATCATCTAAAGGTTTTATAGTGTGTATGTTTATAACCTCTGCAGAGATACCTTGTTCGTTTAAAACTTTAGATGCTTCTAAAGCTTCCCATACTAAGTGTCCTGTAGCTACAATAGTAACATCTGTTCCTTCTGTTAATTGAATAGCTTTTCCTATTTCAAATTTTTGATTTGCAGGTGTGAAAATTGGAACTGAAGGGCGTCCAAAACGTAAATAAACTGGTCCTTTATGTTCAGCAATGGCAATAGTTGCTGCTTTAGTTTGATTAAAATCACAAGGATTAATAACTACCATTCCTGGTAACATTTTCATTAACCCAATATCTTCAAGAATTTGGTGTGTTGCACCATCTTCTCCTAAAGTTAAACCAGCGTGAGATGCACATATTTTTACATTCTTATCTGAGTAAGCAATAGATTGACGAATTTGATCATAAACACGACCTGTAGCAAAATTTGCAAAAGTACCAGTAAAAGGAATTTTACCTCCAATAGTCATACCAGCTGCAATACCCATCATATTTGCTTCTGCAATTCCTATTTGGAAAAAACGTTCTGGGTTTTCTTTAATAAATTCACCCATCTTTAAAGACGGTGTTAAATCTGCACAAAGTGCCACAACATCAGGATTCGTTCTTCCTAATTCAGCTAAACCAGCACCAAATCCGCTACGTGTATCTTTCTTTTCTGTATATGTATAAGTTTTCATTTTCTTTTTGATTGCTAGATTAATAATCTCCTAAAGTTTCAGGGTTTTGTGCTAAACCAATAGCCAACTGGTCATCATTAGGAGCTTTTCCATGCCATTCATGAGTATGCATCATAAAATCGATACCATTACCCATTACTGTTTTTAATAAAACACAAACTGGTTTTCCTTGTCCTGTTTTAGACTTAGCATTAGCCATTCCTTTTAAAATAGCATCAATATTGTTTCCTTCTTCAATTTCTACAACTGTCCAACCAAAGGCTTCAAATTTACCTTTAATGCTTCCCATAGGTAAAACATCATCAGTAGATCCATCAATTTGTTGTCCGTTTAAATCAACTGCAGCAATGATGTTGTCTACTTTCTTAGCAGCAGCATACATAATAGCTTCCCAGTTTTGTCCTTCTTGTAACTCACCATCACCGTGCAAAGAATAAACGATGCTTTTGTCTCCGTTCATCTTTTTTACTTCAGCAGCACCTAAAGCAACAGACATACCTTGACCTAAAGAACCAGAGGCGACTCTAACACCAGGTAAACCTTCGTGAGTTGTTGGATGTCCTTGTAAACGAGAATCAATTAACCTAAATGTACTTAATTCTTCAACAGGGAAATATCCTGCTCTTGCCAACACACTATAAAATACAGGAGAAATATGCCCGTTAGATAAAAAGAAAAGGTCTTCACCAATTCCATCCATATCAAAACCTTCTTTTCTATCCATGATTTCATTATATAATGCAACAAGAAATTCTGTGCAACCTAATGAACCTCCTGGGTGACCAGAATTTACTTTGTGAACCATTCGTATAATATCTCTACGAACTTGTGTGGTTAAATCTTCTAATTGTTGTGTGTTTGGCATGTTTTAATTTATTAAATTTTGCGCTGCAAAAATAGGCTATTATGATTCTTTTACAAAGTATTAACTCTCTAAATTAAGTAAAGGCATAAGTTTTTTTAAGTAATTGAAAACTTAGCAGGAAAAGCTTTATTTTATTGCGATATTTAGGAGATGAATAGACATAAAATGGATGTAAATCTAATTTAGAATTAAAAAAATATGTAGGTTTGCGCACTATTATTTTTTTGATACTGTTTTATTTATATTTAATCATGAAAAATATTAGAGATAAATCATAAAATTTAGTAGATGAAGTTCGAATTAAATGCCTTAGATCCAAAAAGTAAAGCTAGAGCTGGAAAAATTACAACTGATCATGGGGTGATTGAAACACCTATATTTATGCCAGTTGGTACTGTCGCTACAGTAAAAGGGGTACATCAAAGGGAATTGAAGGATGATATAAATCCAGATATTATTTTAGGTAATACGTATCATTTGTATTTAAGACCGCAAACAAAAATTATTGAAAAAGCGGGCGGACTTCATAAATTTATGAATTGGGATAGAAATATTTTAACCGATTCTGGAGGTTATCAAGTATATTCTTTATCTGCAAATAGAAAGATAAAAGAAGAAGGAGTTAAATTTAAATCACACATAGACGGAAGTTATCATACGTTTACTCCCGAAAATGTGATGGAAATTCAAAGAAGTATTGGTGCCGATATTATTATGGCTTTTGATGAATGTACACCGTATCCTTGTGATTATAATTATGCTAAACGTTCTATGCACATGACGCATCGTTGGTTAGACAGGTGTATAAATCACTTAGAAAAAACACCATTAAAGTACGATTATAATCAAGCTTTTTTTCCTATTGTACAAGGTAGTACGTATAAAGATCTACGTAAACAATCAGCAGAGTATATAGCAAATTCAGGTGCTGTAGGTAATGCTATAGGTGGTTTGTCTGTTGGAGAACCAGCCGAAGAAATGTATGCGATGACCGATGTAGTTTGTAGTATTTTACCAGAAGATAAACCAAGATATTTGATGGGAGTTGGAACTCCAATCAATATTTTAGAAAACATAGCGTTAGGTGTAGATATGTTTGACTGTGTTATGCCAACTAGAAATGCTAGAAATGGGATGTTATTTACAGCGCATGGGTCTATAAATATTAAAAACTTGAAGTGGGCAGATGATTTTTCACCTGTTGATGAAATGGGAATAACATTTGTAGATACAGAATATAGTAAAGCTTATTTAAGACATTTATTTACAGTGAATGAATTATTAGGAAAGCAAATAGCAACAATACATAATTTAGGGTTCTATTTATGGTTGGTTCGCGAAGCTAGAAAACATATATTAGCAGGAGATTTTACTGCGTGGAAAGATAAAATGGTAAAACAAATGAATAATCGTCTTTAAGCATTAGGAGTAAGTGAAAATACTAGATTGGTACATAATAAAGCGTTATTTGTTTACATTTTTTATGATGTTATTACTGTTTATTCCTATTGGAATAACAGTACATTTAGCTGAAAAAATCGGAAAAATTTTGGATAAAGAAGTGCCTTTTGAAGAAGTTGCTATCTATTTATTAGATTTTACAATTTATTTTGCCCATTTACTTTTTCCGTTATTTCTATTTCTTTCTGTAATTTGGTTTACATCTAAGTTGGCTAATAATACAGAAGTTATTGCTTTTTTAAGTTCTGGAGTCTCATATACTAGATTTTTGAGACCTTATATTATAGGGGCATTTATTGTTTCTTTATTAGCATTGTTATTAGGTCTTTATTTAGCACCAAAAGCAAGTAAAGGATTTAATGAATTTAGTTTTAAATACTTTCACCCTTATAAAAAGGATACACAAGATAGAAACGTGTTTAGACAAATTAATAAATCTGATCAGATTTATGTGAGTAATTTTGATAAAAGAAATAAAATAGGTCAAAACTTTACTTATGAACATTTTGATGGCAATAAATTAGTTTTTAAGATTACTGCAGATGATATTACGTATATAGAAAAAGATACTACTTATAGAATGACTAATTATATAAAACGTAATATTGGTAGCTTAACAGATTCATTAGTTATTTTAAGTAGAAAAGACACTTTGTTTAGTTTTGATGTTAATGACTTGATACCAAAAATCTATGAGGCTGAAATATTATCTTATAGTGAGTTAAATGAGTTTATAGAAAAAGAAGAACTTAGAGGGTCTTCAAATATTGGTAGATATAAGCTTGTTAAATATAGAAAATGGAGTTTACCTGTTTCTGTTTTCATTTTGACTATTATTGGGGTAGCAGTATCTTCTAACAAAAGACGTGGAGGTATGGGAGTAAATCTTGCTATTGGTATTGGTATAGCTATGGTTTTTGTGTTCTTTGATAAGATATTTGGAGTCATGGCACAACAATCAGACTTTTCACCGTTAATAGCAGTGTGGTTTCCTAATGTTATTTTTGGTGTTTTAGCTACATACTTGTTATACAATGCAAAAGGTTAATTTAAAAAATTAGAGCTCAGTAGTTAGCTACTTATCAATTCAGACTGATTAATTTTGTTTGCTTCAAGCGTTTTCACAATAAGTTTATTGCATATAATAGCTTTGTTTTGAGAGCGATTTATTCTAAAACAGAATTCATTAGAATGCTGCATTGAATGTGTTAACGCAACAATTGTTGCTAATTTTAATTTAAGTCTAAGCTACCATTTTTAGTTCATTTTCTATTATTTCTTTAGGAGTTTTATAGCGAATAATTTTTCGTGGTCTATTATTTAATTTATCTT
>CALKXS010000012.1 GCA_938003745.1 uncultured Algibacter sp. | reverse complement strand
TTACTTTGATGAATTTTGCTTTAGGATTAATCGTTCTCAATTTAAAAACAGTATTTTTCATAAAACAATAGAAAGAATGGTTCTTGCTAAACCAATATATCAAGAAAATATAAAATAGACACTAAGTGTGTAACTCAAATTTTTAATTTGAAAGATTTCGAAACTGAAGCAAAAGGTTGGGTGATAATAAATTCATTATGAGCTGGATCAGCTGGAGGAGGAACAAGAATGCAAAGGTCTTGATGAGAAAGAGGTTTTGTTATTAGCAAAAACTATAGAGATTAAATTTATAGTTTCTGGACCAGCAATTGAAGGAGTAAAACCTGGAATCGATTTTGATCCGGAAGATCCAAGAAAAAAAGACATTTTATAGCGTTAGTATAAAGTAGTATCTTTATTACTTAAAAGTTACTATGGAACAGGAGGAGACTTGAATGTTGATGAAATATATAGATTTATTCATACAACAGAAGAAAGTGATGTATGATACCCTCCAAGAGGGAGTCTTTAATGGTCATTTAAGCCCACTGAAGCAGATAAGATAAATAGAATAGGACAGTTAATACAGGGATTTATAAAAGTTATTGAAAATCCTGTTTATACGCCAAGTATTGAAAGAAAATATACAGTAGCAGATATGATTACTGGATTTGGAGTTGCAGAAGTCGTTAAGAAATATTATTCTATTCATGGAAAATCTACCGTTGGTAAACGTGCTGTAAATCAGCGGCTTGTAAATACAGGAATGGCTGTTGCATTTTATTTGTCTTAAATGGGTGCAAAAGTGGTAGGAATTATAGATATTGCAGGAGGTTTAATTAAAGAAGAAGGATTCTCTTTTGAAGAGATAACCGAATTATTTCTATCTAAAACAGGAAACACATTAGTTGCAGATAATTTAATCCCTTTTGAAAAAATAAACGAAAAGATTTGGTCTATAAAAACTGAGATTTCCGCACCTTGTTAGGCTTCTCGTTTAATTACAAAAATCAAATTGATGAAATGATAAATAGTGGATTAGAAGTTATATCTTGTAGGGCAAATGTACCATTTGCAGATAAAGAAATATTCTTTGCTTCTATTATGGAAGATACTGATAGCAGTGTTAGTTTAATTCTGGATTTTATTTCAAATTGCGGTATGGCTAGCTTTTTTGCTTATTTTATGGAACGTCGTGTACAAATGACAGATGAAGCTGTTTTTAGTGATACATCAAATAAAATTAAAGAAGCTTTAGAAAACGTATTTGAAAAAAATAAAACTAAAATTAGTGCGACTGTCTTTGAAATTGCTTTAATACAGCTGATTTGAATAAACAAACTGAAACTAATTTTTAAAAAACAATTATTAAAATTTAATTTATGGAAGCAGCAATTATTCTTGTTTTTGTAATGGGATATTTAGCCATTACATTAGAACACAATTTAAAAATTGACAAATTAATCCCCGCCTTAGTTATGATGGCGATAAGTTGGGCATTAATTTCATTAGGAATCGATTCATTTTCTGGTTGGTTTGATTCAGCAAATCATGGTTTAGTTGAAGGTTTTTCTTCATTAAATCATGAAAGTAAGATGCATTTAATGGAGGAAACTCTTTTACATCATTTGGGTAAAACAGCAGAAATACTTGTGTTCTTATTAGGAGCCATGACTATTGTAGAAATCATAGATTATTTTGATGGTTTTTCAACAATTAAAAGTTTTATTAAGACAAAAAAGAAAAGTAAGATCCTTTGGATTTTTTCAATCTTAGCATTTATTCTTTCTGCTATTATTGATAATCTTACAGCAACAATTGTTTTAATTTCTATTCTTCAAAAAATTGTTAAAGACAGAAACGTACGTATTTGGTATGCTGGTTTAATTATTATAGCTGCCAATGCTGGTGGAGCTTTTTCACCTATTGGAGATGTAACAACAACAATGCTTTGGATTGGAGGTAAAGTTTCAACAGGCCATTTGTTTGGGTATTTATTTTTACCATCATTAGTTTGTATGGTTGTGCCTGCTTTAATAGCTTCGTTTTTACCTGCTTTTAAAGGGGAATTAGATATTGAAGAAGAAGATGAAAAACCAAAAAGTGAATTTGCTACAACTATGTTGTATTTAGGGTTAGGCGCTATAATTTTTGTGCCAATCTTTAAAGTATTTACTCACTTACCTCCATATGTAGGAATGATGCTATCTTTAGGTGTTGTAGCCATTTTTGCAGAAATTTATAGTAGTGCTAAATTTAGTATGTCCGATTCAGACTCTGCTGAAAGTGATGCTCACGCCCACCATAGTCCTGTTCATCATTCGTTATCAAAAATTGAATTGCCAAGTATATTATTTTTCTTAGGAATATTAATGGCAGTTGCTGCTTTAGAATCTTTAGGAACTTTATTTGGATTTGCTTCAACGTTAAAGGAAAGTATTCCAATGATTGGTACCGAAATGGAAGGGACGAAAATTTCAGATTTAGTTGTATTGTTATTGGGAGTTGGATCTGCAGTAATTGATAATGTACCTCTAGTAGCAGCCAGTTTAGGAATGTTTAGTGAAGGATTAGATGATCAACTTTGGCATTTTATAGCTTATTCTGCAGGAACAGGTGGAAGCATGTTAATTATAGGGTCTGCTGCAGGAGTTGTTGCAATGGGGATGGAAAAAATAGATTTTTTCTGGTACATAAAAAAGATATCTTGGTTAGCGTTAGTTGGTTTCCTAGCAGGGGCCTTGGTCTTTTTAATCACAAGAACTTTGTTTTAACTAATAAGAGTTAATTAGAATAAATACCTTTTTCGCTTTCGCGGAAGGACAAGAATACACCATTTGATTGGTCGTTTTAAAATAAAACAAATAATCAGGTGTTTTTGTTATACTTAAACAAAAAATTGAACGTTATAAAAATTAAAGAAATTTAACACTATATGCTAAGTACAATACTACAGAATACAAAAGAAGGAACAGAGGTGTTGACAGATGGCCATCCAGCTGAAAAAACATTATCTATTATTGAATTAATTAGCAGTGGTGGCATTGCAGGACAAATTATTATTGCAATACTTTTTCTTTTACTTGTTGTAGCAATCTATATTTATTTTGAACGTCTTTTTGCTATTAAAGCGGGATCAAATGTAGATCCCAATTTTATGAATCAAATTAAAGACCATGTTAGTAATGGTAAAATTGATTCGGCGCAAATGTTGTGTACTCAAGTAAATTCGCCTGTGTCTAGATTAATAGGTAAAGGAATTACGAGAATTGGAAAACCATTAGCAGATATTAATACAGCAATAGAAAACGCTGGACGTTTAGAAATTTATGGTTTAGAAAAAAATGTAAGCGTATTAGCTACAATTTCTGGAGCTGCTCCTATGATAGGATTTCTTGGTACAGTTGTTGGAATGATATTAGCTATATACGAGTTGGCTAATGCCGGTGGGGCTATAGAAATGGATGTTTTAGCAAGTGGTTTATATGTAGCTATGACAACAACCGTTGCAGGTTTAATAGTTGGTATTATAGCTTATATTGCATATAATCATTTAGTTGTGAGAACAGATAAGATGGTATATCAAATGGAAGCTAATTCATTAGAGTTTTTAGATCATTTAAACGAGCCAACATAATATGAACTTTAGAGGAAGAAATAAGGTTACACCAGAGTTCAATATGTCATCAATGACAGATATTGTATTTCTGCTTCTTATATTTTTTATGATTGCTTCTACATTAGCGAAAACAAATGCAATAGATATTGTATTGCCTAATGGTAAAGGTAAAAGTGAAAATAGTAAATCGATAGCGGTTAGTATAAAAAGGAATTTAACCTATTATATAGATCAAAAGCGAGTGAGAATAAGTGTTCTTGAAAACGAATTACTTGCTGCGCTTTCTAATCAAGATAAACCGATTATAGTTTTAAGAGCAGAAAAGTCTGTACCTGTAGAAAATGTAGTAAAGGTTATGGATATTGCTAATAGAAATAAGTTTAAAGTCATTTTAGCTGTAAAACCTAATTAATGTAATGTATTTGTCATTTTGAATGATTATTTAGTTAAGCGGAATAACATCGAGAAATTCTAAACAATGAAATACTTTAAAACAAAACACGAAAAAGATTCAGCAAAAATAACTACATTAATTTCGATTATCATTTTGTTGCTACTATTTGTTGTTGGAACACCTGAATTGGATGAACCTGAAGAGTATGGTATTGCTGTTAATTTTGGAACAACCAATTTTGGTAAAGGTAACGTTCAACCTAAGAAACTTATCAAATCTGAACCGCAGGAGGTTGTAAAACAGTTAGAACCTGAAGTGCCAAAGATTGAGCCTGCAAAAACATCAGAAGTTAAAGAAGAGGTGTTAACTGAAGACAATTCCGAAGCTATAGCTATAAAAAAACAAAAAGAGGCTGAAGCAAATAAAGCTAAGGCAATAGCCAAAGAAAAAGCAACAGCAGATGCTAAAGCCAAAGCTGAAGCAGATAGAGTGTCTAAAGTAAAACGTGAACAAGAAGAAAAAAAGAAGAAGTTAGATGCTTTAATAGGAGGAGTAACTAAATCTGAAGGTGAAGAAACTGGAGGTGAAGGAAACGATAATAAAGCAGGTGACAAAGGTCAATTAGATGGAGATCCCTACGCACCTAGTTATTTTGGAGGTAAAGGATCAGGAAGCGGAGGAAAGGGTTATGGATTAGGAGGTAGAGGTAATGCTTCGTTTTCTAAAGTTTTACCAGACTGCCAAGAAGAAGGAAGAGTAGTTGTTGAGATTCATGTAAATAGGTCTGGAAACGTTGTTAAAGCTATTCCAGGAAAGAAAGGAACAACTGGAGGATCTTGTTTGTTTGAAGCGGCTAAAAAAACAGCTTTATCTCATAAGTGGCCAGCAAATTCTAAAGCACCTAGTACCCAAATTGGTTGGGTTGAAGTTAAATTTAGTTTAGGCCAATAAAAAATGACGTATCAAGATACTCTTAATTGGATGTTTTCTCAAATACCCATGTATCAAAAACTTGGTAAAACAGCTTATAAAGCAGATTTATCCAATACAATAAAATTAGTTAATCATTTAAATAACCCAGAAAGAGGCTTTAAATCTATTCATGTAGCGGGTACAAATGGAAAAGGCTCATCTAGTCATATGTTTGCTTCAATTCTTCAAGAAGCAGGCTATAAGGTTGGATTATATACTTCTCCACATTTAAAAGATTTCAGAGAGCGTATTAAGATTAATGGTGAAGTTATAAGTAAGAAGATTGTTATAGGTTTTATAAAAAGAAATAAAACTTTTTTTGAACAGAATCATTTATCTTTTTTTGAAATGACGGTAGGTATGGCTTTTGAATATTTTGTAGATGAAAAAGTTGATATAGCTGTTATTGAAGTTGGTTTAGGGGGGCGATTAGATTCTACAAATATCGTAACACCCGAAGTTTCTGTCATTACGAATATAGGAATAGATCATACTCAGTTTTTAGGGAGTACTTTAGATGCTATCGCTTATGAAAAAGGAGGAATAATTAAACCTAATATTTCTGTTGTTATTGGTGAAACGCAAGACGAAACTGCTCCAGTTTTTATAGGGTTAGCTAAAAAAAATAAATCAAGTATTGTCTTTGCAGATAAGGAAGTCAAAGAAAGTTATTCTTCAGATTTAAAAGGTTCTTATCAACCTAAAAATATTAAGACAGTTGTTGAGTCAATTAAAATACTTCAAAAGAAAGGATATAATATAACAGAGAACCATATTAAAGATGGTTTGAATAACGTTGTAAAGAATACAAGTTTATTGGGACGTTGGCAGGTTTTAAATGAAAAACCAAAGATTGTTTGTGATACAGGACATAATAAAGAAGGTTTGAAATATGTCATGAAACAGCTTCAAAATGAATACTTTGAAGACTTGCATATTGTCTTTGGAGTTGTAAATGATAAAGATTTAAATAGTATTATGGGGTTATTACCTCGAAAAGCCACATATTATTTTTGTAAACCAGAAATTTTTAGAGGATTGGATGCACATTTATTAAAAAGTGCTTTTTCTCCTTTAGGCTTGTATGGAAGAGTATATAAGTCTGTAAATGAAGCATATAGTGAAGCTGTAAAACAAGCAAAAGACACAGATTTTATTTTTGTGGGAGGCAGCTCCTTTGTTGTAGCAGAAATAATTTAATTTTTATTTAAAAAACTTTTGCAATGTTAAAAACAAGTGTATATTTGCATCTCTTAATAATTAGGGCGACTAGCTCAGTTGGTTCAGAGCACTTGGTTTACACCCAAGGGGTCAGGGGTTCGAATCCCTTGTCGCCCACAAAATTTAAAAAAACCTGATGATTTGTCATTAGGTTTTTTTTATTTATAATGTTTTGTATTTCCCATTATTTGTGAATTCTTTTTCCGCTTTATAAAAGCAACGGATCAAGACTAATTGTTGTGTTTATTCAAAAATTTGCGTTAGTTTGAATAGAAAGAATTCTATATTTTTCACACCTCTGAATTGTGCTCTAAAAGCTTTGATTTTAGCATTAAAAAATTCTACTGAAACATATGTACTTCTATTGATGAAATAATTCAGGATTGATCTATAATTTAAAGTTATGGCGTTTGCTATCGTATTGAAACCTGATTTTTCTACATCGTTATACCAATGTGCTAGTTTTGTATAAGTTGCCGTATGGAATATATTTCTAAGTCCTTGTATTAGGTTATAAGCTTTTTTAATATCGGGATATTTTTAGAACAGTATTTTCGATCTGATGTATTGATTTTGAGTCCAGCTATTAGGAGCTTTGTAGAGTAAGTATCTGCTTCTAGCCAATAACTGCTTTATGGAGTCTCCATTGTAAAAAGTTTCAGGGATGAATTCTTTTTTGGTAACTTTAGCTTTTTTGATTTGTTCATTTTCTTGATCTATAGCTTCCTATCGGTGTTTTATTCTGATATCTTGAAGTGCTTCTATAGCGAGTTTTTGTACATGAAAACGATCTGTTACTTGTATTGCTTTAAGGAAACATTGTTTAGCAATCTGCTTCATGGAATTTGCCATATCTAAAGTGATTTCTTCTACCTTGTTTCTTTTTTTCTTGGAAATTTTAAGTAGTTGTTCTTAGTACATTACAAAAAAATAACCTATTGATTTTCAATATATTAAGTATTGGATTACTAATGTAAGACATTGATTTTTAGTGTATTAGGTAGGTAATTCTGACTTATGTATCTAATAAAGAAAACCAATGTTATCACTAAAAATAGTGAATTAACTCGAGTCCTTAACACTCATTTACAAGGAAAAATAAATTTAGCGTGATTAAAATTCATTTCACATTTTGTAATCACCCTATGCAAATTACAAACAGTTACTTTTGAAAAGCTAGCTAATGCTTTTGATACCGAATCTAGCTGTGAATCTTCTTTAAGAGGCATACAGCCCTTTATTGCTAATTACAATTTAGATGCAGACCTTATTGCTCGTCTTGTTTTCATCCTACTTCCCAAGCAAGGTAAACTCATACTGAGTATTGATAGAACTAATTGGAAGTTTGGACAAACCAATATCAATATTTTTATGTTAGGCATTGTTTACAAAGCAGTTGCCTTCCCGTTGCTATTTAATATGCTTGATAAAAGGGGGAGCTCCAATAGTGAGGAGTGTATCGATTTAATCAATAGAATTCCCCGACGCTTGCGTCGAGTGTAGCGTAAAGATATGTACTTTTGAGACTATGAGTGATCATATTTATAAGAGTAATAATAAAAGTTTATTATTATATCATTTGGTTTGCCCAATATAATATAGGCGAAAAGTTTTGACACCAGAAGTATCTGAAACGTTGCGAAATACATGTTTAGAAATACCATCACGTTGTGAGATTCATTTTTTATAAATAGGCTGTGATGAATATCACGTCCATTTTTTAATTAAAAGTGTACCGATGATGTCAGCAAAAAAAATGACAAATACAGTTAAGAGTTTGACGGGAAGAGAGATTTTCAGATTGCATCCAGAGGTAAAGCGTTTTTTTGTGGGGAGGGAAATTTCGGATAATCGGTTACTATATCAATACTGTAGGTCAATATGCAAATGAAGAAGTTATAAAGAAGTATGTTCAAGGACAAGGAAATAATCAAAACTATGAAAAGATACATTCTTCGCAGTTGAGTTTTTTTTGATACCTCGCACCCTTGGGTCGAGGTAGTTCATTCAATAGGTTTATTTGCCTTTTTGGAAAACAAGTTATTGAATCAATCAGTAGTAGTAGATAGAGAATTTGTGGGAGAGCAATGGTTGGAGTTTCTTAACCGTGAAAATATTAAATATTATATTCGGATTCGTAATAATTTCAAAGTATTTCTTCCCCATAAAGACAAAATTATTAAGGCATCTCACTTGTTTACTAGATTTAAAGCCAGTGAGTTCGTATATTATAATAAGATTGTAGAAATCAATGGACAACTTTGCTATTTATCAGGTTGTAAACTCAATAACAAAAAAGGGAAACAAGATTTTTTGATTATGGTATCGTTCAATAAACCCGAAAAAGCGCAAGAAGAATACAAACAACGCTGGCAAATTGAAATGTGTTTTAAAGCCATGACATCTAGTGGTTTTGATATTTAAAAAACACATTTACAAGATATTGAAAGAATAGAAAAATTGATTTTACTGGTAATGATTGCTTTTGTTTGGTGCTATAAAATTGGAATATACTTGCATCAAATCCATCCTATTACAATCAAAAAACATGGTAGAAAAGCCAAAAGTATCTTTAAATATGGACTCTCTTTTGTAGTTAGTATTTTGCTAAACTTTGAAAATCAAAATGATACTAATATATTTCAGTTTTTGTCATGTACTTAGGATTTTTACATTAAAAGAAATCAAGTTTGAAGATAGGAGTAAAATGAATCATACTTGGAATTATCGTCTAAAGAACGCTAAAGGCTAATATGTAAATGTTATTCAAAATACAATACCTTTTGGCTTTCGATAAAGATGAAAAGCCTATTATAGGTTTGGCATATTATACAGTCATGGACTCTAATATTAAAATGAAGGTTTGCACTTTTGCTAAGTTGTTAAATAATAAAGATGAATATGAAATGATTTTTTTAAATAACTACTCTCAAAAGTTGTTGTCTAATGGCATTACGAATAGGGAACGGGATATTTTATGGTTACTAGTTTTAAATAACTCAAGTAAGATCATTGCTGATAAGCTTAGTGTTAGCTCTAATACTGTTGGTACTCATAGAAGAAACATATTAAAAAAGTTGAGTGTTTCCTCTACTGGTGAGTTAATAGGTATACTTAAAATGAACAAGAATTTTATTTAGATGAAAAGAATCTTCCTTTAAATACATGAGGTGATTAAAAATACTCAAATTGAGTATCGTGTGAAATTTATATTGCTATTAATTAGTTCTTAGGGAGAACAATTATGTAATAGATGTCTACTTGTAATGTAAAAGATTTTCGAGTAGACATTTTCTTTTTGAGTTAAGTTATAATCGTTCTATAATTCTTTCTAAAGCCATTCCTCTAGAACCTTTTATTAAAAGTGTAGAATTACTAATTTCTGAAATATTAAAATCAGATTGAAAATTAGAAAACGATTTGTATTTGAAGCATTTTTCAGTATTTACTTTACATTGATCAAAATGACTGCCTATTAAGATTACTTTGTCAATGTTTAATGATAAAGATAAGTTGGCAATATTTTGATGTTCTTGTTGAGTCTCAGGACCAAGTTCAAACATGTCTCCAAGTATAACAATTTTATACCCTCTTTGTTTTTCAAAATTAGATAAAGCTGCTCTCATGCTTGTTGGATTAGCATTATAGGCATCAAGAATGATATTATTAGATTTATTTTTTAATATCTGGGAGCGATTATTAGCGGGGGAATAGGCTTCTATTGCAGTTTTTATAGCCTTATTATCTACTTTAAAGTAATTGCCAATAGCGATAGCAGCAGCTATATTATTAAAGTTGTAGTCTCCAATTAGCTGGCTTTGAATTTTTAAATTATTGTATAAGCATTTTACGAATGGTTGAGCGTCAATAAAATCTATAATGACATCGATTTCTGCGTTTGAGCTACCAAAAGTGTGTGTTTTGCTTTCTTTTGTTTTTTCTACTTGAATAGGATCATTTTTATTTATAAAAATGTTTTTCTTATTAGAGATTAAATAGTTATACATTTCAGATTTACCTTGTATTACGCCTTCAATACTTCCAAATCCTTCAAGATGAGCTTTTCCAAAATTGGTAATATAGCCATAATCAGGCAGGGCAATGTTGCACAAGAATTCTATTTCCTTTAAATGATTGGCTCCCATTTCTACAATACCTATTTCTGTTTTATTATTCATAGATAATAAGGTAAGGGGAACTCCAATATGGTTGTTTAGATTACCTAAAGTAGCAGTGGTATTAAATTTTTGTGACAATACAGCATTTATAAGCTCTTTGGTTGTTGTTTTTCCATTACTACCAGTGAGTGCTATTATGGGTATATTTAAATATGTTCTATGATGATAAGCTAGTTTTTGTAATGTTTCTAAAGCATCATCAACTAAAATAGTTTTTGAAGATGTTTTAAATGAAGTTTCATCTATGATAGTGTATTTTGCACCTTGATTTAAAGCTTGTTCGGCATACTTATTTCCGTTGAAATTATCACCTTTTAGAGCAAAAAAGAGATCACCCTTTTTTATTTTTCTAGTATCGGTACACACAGAGTTGCATGTTAGGAATAAGCTATGTATTTCTTCAATTTTCAAGTTGTGTAATTTTGAAATAAATGTATAAAAAAAAGTCCTAACATTTTGTTAGGACTTTTAAATGTTTTTTAAAATTTAAATTAGTTTTTAACTTTGTTTTTTGATTTGCTTTTTGAACCTACACGAGACATTGCACATCTAAATCCAATATAGTCTGTAGCCATATCTTGAGGAAAATAACGTCTTTGAGCGGGATCCAACCAATATTCTCTGTCTTTCCAAGATCCACCTTTGTAAACTCTTACTTCATCGTTTATTAAAGATGTTCTGTTGTTTCCTTTATCATACTCTCTTACAATATTGCCTAAAGAATCTCTAGTGATTTTGTGTTTAGGAGAGTTGTACATTTTTCTAGTATCGCTTTTTTTATCTAAATCTTCGTCTTCATCACCAAAACTTTCAAAATTACGAGAAGAACGTTTATCTCCATCTCTAAAGTTTATTTGATCGCTTTTATCAAAGTTAGTTCTTAAGTAAGTTTCATTTTCATCAACAGGAACTTGTAATATTTCACCAGGTAAGTTTCTTGCAATAACTTTTCCGTTAGATAATGTATCATATACTATATCTTCAGAAGTAACAATTTTTACGCTACCATCTTCGTTTATTGCATTTTTAGTGTAAACGTTTCCACGGTAATAATTGAAATCATTAAATTCGTCATCAATTATTGGTCTGTACACATCAGCTACCCATTCGGCAACATTTCCGGCCATATCATATAAGCCAAAATCATTAGGGTCATAAGACTTAACTGCATTTGTAATATCTGCACCGTCATCACTCCATCCAGAAATCCCACCATAATCTCCTTTTCCTTGTTTGAAATTAGCTAATTGGTCTCCACGAATTTTACGTTTTCCGGAACGTGTATATTGTCCATCCCAAGGATATTTTTTACGTCCACGATATAAGTTAAAGCTTCTTAATTCACTTAATCCTAATGCTGCGTATTCCCATTCTGTTTCAGTTGGAAGTCTATATTTTGGAGAAATTATTCCTGTTTCACGAGTTGCGTAAATACCAGTTTCATTTCCGTCAGCATCAATTTGAACATTTCTTCTGCCTCTTGTGTCTCCATTTATTACTTCTTCATTTCCACCGTAAGTAGAGGTTGGAGAATTAATATATGTGTCTGTATTAAAATTAGAGTCTGCATCAACATCTGTTCTTTTGGCACCTCTTTTTAAATAACCAGCTTTTTCTAAATTAAATTCATTTACACGATCAGATCTCCAGTTAGCGTATTCTACGGCTTGAATCCAACTTACACCAACAACAGGGTACTCAGCGTAACCAGGGTGACGTAAATAGTTTTCAGTCATGATTTCATTAAATCCTAAACGGTTCCTCCACACCAAAGTATCTGGTAATGCACCATGATAAATTGCTCTAAAATTATCTTCAGATGGTGGGTAAACTCTTTTTATCCAATCTAAATACTCAAGATACATAACGTTTGTCACCTCGGTTTCATCCATGTAAAAAGACTGTACGTGTTGCTGAGTTGGAGTGTTATTCCAATCGTGCATAACATCATCTTGAACTTTCCCCTTGGTAAAAGTTCCTCCTTCTACAAAAACTAAGCCAGGTGATGTTTCTTGTTCTTGGAAATTTGTATTATATTGAAAACCACCTTCTCTGTCGTTAATTTGCCATCCTGTAGCTCTTGAGCTATTTTTTGAACTAGAAGATTTTTTACATCCAACCACTACAGAAGCTAGCGCTAAAATTAAAACAATCTTGAATGTTATTACTTTTTTCATATCCACACTTTTAAGTAAGCTAATAATATTTTTGGTGCTGCAATATAACAATTAAACCCAATACTGCAAGCGTTTTTTTGCATTTTAACCAAAAAAATACGCGTTTCGTCCTGTTTTTTATGTATTACAACGATGATTTTAAGGTTCTTTATCACTGTTTTGAGTTATGAAAACGTAAGATTTACTAAAATATTATTGTATTTTTGAAACTATGTATAAATTTGTCTTTATGGTTAACAATAACAAAGGCTAATACTCGTTAATTTATCGCATGGGACAGAAAACTTTACTTTTATTTTTATTTGTTTTAAATTTTGGCTTTTCTCAGCAAAAGCAGTTTGCTATTAATTGGGAAGGATCTAAGACATTGTATACCGGTAGTTATTCAATGAAAGTACCTGATTTTAATAAAGAGAATTTCTCATTTAATGGAGATGAAACTCTTAGGTTTGTAGCTCAATGGAAGGTATCTTCTGGTGTTGATGAAACTTCTGTGAAGCTTAATAATGTGGTTTATTCAAATATTTCAAAAAAAGAATTATTTGATTTAAATTTAGCTAACATTCCAAAAGAGGTGAATTATTCTTTAAATAATTCTAATGCAAGAGACCGTTTAATGGCTGTTTTTCAATTATCTCCAATTATTAAAAATGATGATGGGACATATTCTAAAATTACATCTTTTCAATTAGAATATAAAAATTTAAGAAGGGTTAGTGCTAAGTCTGCTACGTTTGGAAAGGTAAGATCGTCAAAAAGTATTTCAAATTCCGTTTTAAGTTCTGGAGAATGGTATAAGTTTTATATTGATACAACTGGGGTTTTTAAATTGTCAAAAGGATTTTTAGATAGGTTAGGGGTAAATGTAAATAACGTGGACCCTAGAACAATTAAGTTGTATGGTAATGGAGGAAAGATGATACCATATTCTAATGCTGAAGAACAGTTTTTTGATGTTACCGAGAACGCAATTAAGTTTAAAGGTGAAGAAGATGGCGTTTTTAATGATAATGATTATATTTTGTTTTATGGGTTAGGTCCAAAAGGATATAACGTGGAAAGTAATACAAATATAAATTGTTATACTGATAAGACATATTATTATATAAATGTAGGGTCAGGTATAGGGAAGCGTATAGGCGAAATGTCTCAACCTACAGGAACAATAGATTTAGTTATAGATACTTTTGAAGATTATGTATTTTATGAAAAAGATATTCATAATTTAGGAACACTTGGTAGACGCTGGTTTGGTGATCGTTTTGATATTGAAAATGAAAAGACTTTTAATTTTGAATTTCCAGATTTGGTAACTAGTATACCTCTTCAATTGAAAGTTTATGTGGCGGCGACATCATCAACAATAAGTTCTATGGAAATAGCTATTAATAATAATGATATTTCTTCATTATCTATTGGTGCTTCTGGTGAAAGAAATATTGGAGCAGGATCTCAACTAATAAGAGATATAAATGTTACATCTAATAATGTAGCGGTTAATCTTAATTATAATAACTTAGGAAATCCTAGTGCTCTAGGATATTTAGATTATATCTCATTAACAGCAACAAGAGCTTTAAAGTTTTACGGAACTCAGTTTCAATTTAAAAAAGCAGAAGTATCTTCTACTGCAGGTATTGGTCAATATAATGTGTCTAATGCTTCAGAAGTGTCTGAAATTTGGGATGTTACAGATTTATTTAATATTAGTGCTTTTGAAAACACAGATAGGGTTTCAGACTTAAGTTTTACCTCCGTCTTAGGGAGCTCAAAAACTTATGTAGCTTTAACGCCTTTAGATTATTTTTCTCCAAAACTTGATTCTAATACTAGTATTAGAAACCAAAATATTAAAGGGACTATCTTTCTAAATGATGATGGTGACTTTCAAGATGTAGATTATATAATTGTTGCTCCTAATAATATGATAGATCAAGCTAGCCGTTTAGCTGAAATTAACAACAAGCAATACGGATTGAATGTTAAAGTTATTGGTTTAAATGAAATATATACAGAGTTTAGCACAGGGAATCAAGATGTTGGAGCTATAAGGAACTTAGTGAAATATGTTTATGATAATGCTAGTGCTCCAGGAAAAAGAATAAAATATTTGTGTTTGTTCGGCGATGGGTCTTATGATTATAAAGATAGAATCCCTAATAACACTAATATAGTACCATCATGGTATTCTATAGAGAGTTTCAGTTATTCTAGTTCATATGTGTCAGATGATTTTTATGGAATGATGGATGACACGGAAGGAGCTATGAGTAATAGTGATAGATTAGATATTGCTACAGGAAGAATTATTGCTGATACACCACAAAGAGCAAAAGAAATGGTTGATAAGATAGAATCTTATTACATAAAGGAAGCTTTAGGGAGTTGGAGAAATAATTTTGTAACGATTTCAGATGATGTAGATGAGGATTGGGAAGGGATTTTGCAGGAAACAACAGATAGTATAGGTAATTTAGTTACAGAACGTAAACCTTTTATTAATGTAATAAAAATTCATTCGGATTCTTATCGACAAGAGTCTTCGGCCGGAGGGGATAAATATCCAAAGGTAAATGAGACATTAGTGAGTTCTATAAATAATGGGGCTTTGGTTGTAAATTATTTTGGACATGGAGGAGAAGACGGGTTGTCTAGTGAGCGTGTATTTTCTAAACAAGACGCAAATGATTTACGTAATTTTTGTAAACTTAATTGTTTTGTAACTGTAACCTGCGAATTTACAAAGTTTGATAACCCATTTAGAGAAACTGCAGGAGAGTTCACATATTGGAATAAACAGGCAGGTGCTATTGGATTAATAACAACAACAAGACAGGTTTTTGTAGACTTTGGAATTGATTTCAATAACACTTTAGGTCAATATTTGTTTTCTTATAGCGATACAGATGATTATGAAGATTATGAATACCCTTCTATGGCTGAATCATTAAGGTTGGCAAAAAATGATCCGTTTATTTCATCAAAAGAACAAAGACGATTAGTCTTCTTTATTGGAGACCCAGCAATGAAATTAACATTTTCAAAACCAAATATTAAATTAACAAAATTAAATGACATTCCAATAGAAACAGCTACAGATACCTTAAAGGCATTAAGTCGTGTAAAATTGTCTGGAGAAGTTACCGATGTCTCAGGTAGTTTATTGAGTAATTATTCAGGAGTACTTTCAACAACTATATATGATAAGTTTATTGATAGACAGACATTAGCTAATGATGGAGCTAGTTTAGGAGGATCACTAATAAAGTTAGATTTTACGACTTTAGGAGAAATTATCTTTAGAGGACAAGCATCCGTAGTAAATGGTCAGTTTGAGTTTGATTTTGTAGTTCCAAAAGACATCAGTATTCCTGTTGGTTTTGGAAAAGTGAGTTTTTATTCTAAGAATGATGAGCTCCTTACAGATCAAGGAGGAGCAGAAGTTAATGTTTTGAGAATAGGCGGTGTAAATGAAAATGCAGAACAAGATAATACAGCTCCTGTTATTATATTATATATGAATGATGAAAATTTTGTATCTGGAGGAATAACCAATGAATCTCCAACGCTATTGGTTAAACTAGAAGATGACAATGGTATTAATACAGCAAGTGGAATAGGTCATGACATTGTAGCAATAATAGATGGCGATGAAACAAACCCGTTTGTTTTAAACGATTATTATCAAACAGAAGTTGATGATTATCAAAAGGGAGTGGTAAGTTTTCCTTTTAGAGATTTAGAACCTGGACTTCATACGCTTTCTATAAAAGCTTGGGATGTGTATAATAATTCGTCAGTATCTGAAATTCAGTTTGTTGTTTTTGATAAGGATCAAGAATTGGTAATAAATAATGTATTGAATTATCCAAATCCGTTTGTAAATTACACAGAATTTTGGTTTAACCACAATAGTTCGACACCTTTAGACGTTTTAATACAAATATTTACTGTTTCTGGCAAACTGGTGAGGACTTTAAATGGTCAAACATCAGGAGGGGTAAAAACAACAAGTACATTGTCTCGTGATATTGTTTGGGATGGGAGAGATGATTTTGGCGATAAAATAGGTAAAGGAGTCTACATTTATAAGCTTACAGTTAAGTCAAGTCTTTTAAATAAAAAGGTAGAAAAAATAGAAAAGCTTGTAATACTATAAAAAGAATTATATTTGCATAATAAAATTGATATATGAAGAATAGAATATTATTAGTAATAGCATTGGTTTTTGTTTTTAAATTGAATGCGCAAGAAACGATTATTACTTCAGGAGAAGACAGAAGGGTTATTACAACAGGTGTCCCTTTTTTGTTGATAGCGTCAGATGCTCGTGCAGCTGGTATGGGTGATATGGGAGTAGCAACTTCTGTTGATGCGTATTCTCAACAATGGAATTCATCTAAATATGCGTTTTCAGAATCGAAATCAGGATTAGCTGTTAGTTACACACCATATTTAAGTAAACTTGTTAATGATATCTTTTTAGGTAATGTAACTTATTTTAATCGTTTAGATGAAAAAAGTGCATTTGGCGCCAGTTTAAGGTATTTTTCTTTAGGCGATATAGAATTTGTTGAAAATGAGACTGATACTCCACGTATTCAAAAACCAAGTGAACTTTCATTAGATATATCTTACGCTTTAAGGTTAGCAGATCAATTTTCTATGTCGGTTGCCATGCGTTATTTGAGATCAGATTTAAGAATACAAGGAGTAGATGGAGATTCATCTGCTGCAAATACTTTTGGTGTTGATATTTCTGGATATTATCAAAGTGAAGAAGAGGCATATAAAGACTTTAATGGTCGTTGGAGAATGGGATTCGCTATTCAGAATTTAGGACCGAAATTCAAGTATGATGATGCTGGTCTTGATAATTTTCAACCAACTACGTTACGCTTAGGAGCTGGATTCGATTTTATTTTTGATGATTACAATAAAGTATCTATCACAGCAGAAGTTGCTAAGTTATTGGTGCCAACACCGCCGGTTTATGGTTATGTAGATTTAGATGGAGATGAAAATCAAGATAGTGATGAGCCAACAACCATTATTGAAGGTAAAGACCCAGACGTGAATTTCTTATCAGGTGTTTTTCAGTCTTTTGGTGATGCACCAGGAGGGTTTAGTGAAGAGTTAAAAGAATTCACATGGTCATTAGGAGCTGAGTATTTATATCAAGATTCATTTGCGTTAAGAGCTGGTTATTTTAATGAGTCAGAAGAAAAAGGAGCTAGAAAATTTTTAGCAATGGGTGCCGGTTTTAAATACAATGTAATTAATGTAGATTTATCATATTTATTTTCAGCATCAAAAATACAAAGTCCTTTAGAGAATACGTTGCGTTTTTCTCTAACATTTAACATAGGGGCAGGAGAGTATAATGAGTACTAAGAAAAAAACATAGAAATAATAGAGAAAGCCATTGTTTTATAAACAATGGTTTTTTTATTTAATGGTTTGTATTTAAAAGACGAAAGAACATAAAATATAATGAATACTATATGTGTTTGATAATTTGAAAGCATTATCAAAAGATATTATAGAATTAATGAATAGTGCTAGTAATGCCAGAGATAAAGTTTATTCACCTTATTCAAAATTTAATATAAGCACGACTATACTTTTAGATAACGAAAACGAAGAGATAATTACAGGAAGTAATCAAGAAAATACCTCATATCCTTAGGGCTTATGTGCAGAACGTACAGCCATATGTTATGCAGGCGCTAAATGTTTAGAAGCTAAAATGTTAAAAACAACTATTATTGCAGGTTCTCAAATAAATAAAATAGTAAAGCCTGTTCCGCCGTATGGAGTTAGTAGACAAACGATAGCTGAATATGAAATTAAACAAGAGCTTCCTATAGAGGTGTATTTTATGGGAGAAGTAGGTAAAGTGATGAAATCTGACTCTTTATCTAATTTATTACCTTTGGTTTTTGATAAATCGGTGCTTTAAATTTTCAAAATGTCAATATTTTTTTAAAAAAATGATAAAAAGATAAAAGACTAATCAAATCATGTTTTTTTCATATTTTAATCACATTGGGTTTTTGCAATAACTCACAATGTATTACTTTTGTATTTCGCGAAATAAAAATATAATAGTAACCGATGCAAAAAATCACAAAAGAGGTTTACCTCAAATGGTACGAAGACATGTTATTCTGGAGAAAGTTTGAAGACAAACTTGCTGCCGTATACATTCAACAAAAAGTTAGAGGATTTCTTCATTTATATAACGGTCAAGAAGCAGTTTTAGCAGGAGCTTTACATGCTATGGATTTGACCAAAGACAAAATGATTACAGCATACAGAAACCATGTTCAGCCAATAGGAATGGGAGTAGATCCTAAACGTGTTATGGCCGAATTATTTGGTAAGGTTACTGGAACGTCTCAGGGTATGGGAGGATCTATGCATATTTTTTCTAAAGAATTTAGGTTTTATGGAGGTCACGGTATTGTTGGAGGCCAAATACCTTTAGGTGCTGGTATTGCTTTTGGAGATAAGTTTCATGGTGTAGATGGAGTAACTTTATGTTGTTTTGGTGATGGTGCTGCACGTCAAGGATCTTTACATGAAACATTCAATTTAGCCATGCTTTGGAATCTTCCTGTTGTATTTGTTTGTGAAAATAATGGATACGCAATGGGAACATCTGTAGAGCGTACTGCAAACCATACTGAAATTTGGAAATTAGGTTTAGGTTATGATATGCCATGTGGGCCTGTAGATGGAATGAACCCTATAAAGGTTGCCGAAGCTTTTGATGAAGCTATTCAACGTGCTCGTCGCGGTGATGGCCCAACATTTTTAGAGTTAAAAACATACCGTTATAGAGGGCATTCAATGAGCGATGCACAACATTATAGAACAAAAGCAGAAGTAGAGGAATACAAGAAAATTGACCCGATTACTCAAGTTAAAGATGTTATTTTAGATAAGAACTATGCATCTGAAGAAGATATTAAAGTTATTGATAAACGCGTAAAAGATAAAGTTGCAGAGTGTGAGAAATTTGCTGAAGAATCTCCATTCCCAGAAGTACAACAACTTTACGATATGGTTTACGAACAAGAAGATTTCCCATTTATTCAACATAAAATATAAGCTATGGCTATAGTAGTAAATATGCCGCGATTAAGCGACACAATGGAAGAAGGAACTGTTGCTGCTTGGTTAAAACAAGTTGGTGATAAAATTGAAGAAGGTGATATTTTAGCCGAAATAGAAACAGATAAAGCTACCATGGAGTTTGAGTCTTTTAACGAAGGGACTTTACTTCATATTGGTGTTCAAGAAGGTGAAACTACAAAAGTAGATGAGCTTTTAGCAATTATAGGTGATGAAGGAGAAGATATTTCTGCTATATTAAGTGGAGGTAGTAACGCTTCCGCGGAAGCAAAAGAAGAAGTGATTGCAGAGGCTGAAGAAGCTGTAGTAGAAGCTAAAGCATTACCAGAAGGTGTTATAGTTGTTACTATGCCACGTTTAAGTGATACTATGGAAGAAGGTACTGTAGCAACTTGGTTAAAGCAGGTTGGTGATACCGTAGAAGAAGGAGATATTTTAGCTGAAATTGAAACAGATAAGGCTACTATGGAATTTGAATCATTTCAATCTGGTACCTTATTAGAAATAGGATTAAAAGAAGGCGAATCTGCAAAAGTAGATGCTTTATTAGCAATCATAGGACCTGCAGGAACAGATATTTCTGGAGTAGCAGCTGGATTTTCAGTATCAGAAGCACCTTCAAAAGAAGAAGCTCCTAAAGCTGAAGTTCCAAAAGCAGCACCAGTTGTGGCTTCAAAAACTAGCGTGCCAAAACCAACTCCTGTTACAGCAAACGGGCGCATACACGTTTCGCCGTTAGCTAAAAAATTAGCAGAAGATAAAGGTATAAACTTAACTAAACTACAAGGTTCTGGAGAGAACGGACGTATTATAAAACGTGATGTAGAAAATTATGAGCCAGCTACGTCTGGGGCTGATGTTGGTAAATATGTGCCTACGGGTCAAGAAGATTTTGACGAGGTTGATAACTCACAAATGCGTAAAGCTATTGCAAAAGCCTTAACAAACTCTAAGTTTTCTGCACCTCATTATTACTTAAATGTAGAGTTTGATATGGAAAATGCTATTGCATTCCGTAAACAATTTAACTCTATTCCAGATACAAAAATTTCATATAATGATATGATTGTTAAAGCATGTGCTTTAGCGTTAAAACAGCATCCTCAAGTAAACTCACAGTGGTTTGCAGATAAAATGCGTTTAAATAACCATGTTCATGTTGGTGTAGCAGTTGCTGTTCCAGATGGTTTAGTTGTGCCAGTTGTTAAATTTGCTAATGAGCAATCTTTACCTCAAATTGGTGCAGAAGTTAAAGAACTTGCAGGGAAAGCTAGAAATAAGAAATTAACACCAGCCGAAATGGATGGTAGTACATTTACGGTTTCTAACTTAGGTATGTTTGGGATTGATACGTTTACATCAATTATCAATCAACCAAATTCAGCAATTCTTTCAGTTGGAAATATTGTTGAAAAGCCAGTTGTTAAGGATGGGCAAATTGTAGTTGGTAATACCATGAAATTATCTTTAGCTTGTGACCATAGAACAATTGATGGTGCAACTGGAGCTCAATTCCTTCAAACGTTAAAAGGATATATTGAAAATCCTGTAACTATGTTGGTGTAATTAGTTTCAGCGAAAGCTAAAATTTTAAAATATAAAACCTGTTTCATTATTTATGAAGCAGGTTTTTTTATCTTTAAAACTTAAAGCGATCTTATGAGAAAAGCAATATCTAGTTTAGTCTTAGTTGTTTTGTTTAGTTGTAATACTAATAAGAAACTCATTGAAACTAATAGTGAATCTATTAAAGATAGAGTAGAGGAAACAAGCGTTAAGCAAGATGATGTAGTTATAAGCACTAAATCTTTGGTTGATATTAAAGATATGAAAACAGAATTAGAATATCTGGCGTCAGATGATTTAGAAGGTAGAAATACAGGAACCAAAGGAATCGAGAAAGCTGCGGTGTATATTGAGAATATATTTAAAGAAAATAATATACAACCTTACTTTAAAACGTATAGAGATACTTTTAATATTAAAGAAATAGTTGGTTATAATGTGATCGGTTTTATTGAAGGAACAGATCCTATTTTAAAAAATGAGTTTGTTATTCTTGGTGCTCATTATGATCACATTGGGACAGCAAAAGCTGTAAATGGAGATGTTATTGCAAACGGAGCAAATGACGACGCTTCTGGCACTATTGCGGTTTTAGAATGGGCTAAACATTTTTCAAAAACAAAATCAAATAAAAGAAGTATTATGTTTACGCTTTATGCAGCAGAAGAAATGGGACTAAAAGGTTCTGAACATTTAGCTAAACGCTTAAAAGCTGAAAACATAGATTTGTATACCATGATTAATTTTGAGATGATTGGAGTACCTAGAGCAGCTGGAGAAATAATGGC
The DNA here is from genome assembly GCA_938003745.1 of uncultured Algibacter sp. GTDB lineage: Bacteria > Bacteroidota > Bacteroidia > Flavobacteriales > Flavobacteriaceae > Postechiella. The sequence continues at coordinate 41,016 of CALKXS010000012.1, read as the reverse complement.
TTATATTACTGGATATAAAAAATCCAATATGGCGCAAAAGCTTAATGATTATGCTAATAATGAAATTGTTGGTTTTTTATCTCAGGCTAAATCATATAATTTGTTTATGAGATCAGATAATTACCCGTTCTTTAAAGAATTTGGTATTCCAGCTCAAGCCATATCTACTTTTGATTTCACTAATTTTGACTATTATCACCATGTTGATGATGAAGCCGATAAAATAGATTTCAAGCATATGTTAAGTTTTATAAATAAAATGATTCCTGTTTTGGAGCTTATGTTTAATACAACAGGAAAAGAAATAAAAATGAACAATGAGTAAAAATATAATTATAACAGGGACAAGTAGAGGTATAGGTTTTAAAATGGTACAACTGTTTTCAAAATCTGGATATAACGTTTTAGCGCTTTCGCGGAATGAAAAACCTATTCAAGAACTTAATTTGTATAATGTTACCGCATTTTCATTCGATTTAAATAAACCAGAAGCATATAAGCAAGTTGAAGATTTTGTTAATCAAAATTGGAAACAAGTGGATGTCTTAATTAATAATGCAGGAGTGCTTTTGAATAAACCCTTTTCAGAAATCTCAATGAGTGATTTTGAGCAGGTTTATAAAACAAATGTGTTTGGTGTTGCAGAGTTAACCCGAAAAATGATTCCGTTTATGAAAGAGGAAAGTCATGTGGTAACTATTAGTTCCATGGGAGGTGTTCAGGGTAGTATGAAATTCCCTGGATTGGCGGCTTATAGTTCTAGTAAGGCAGCAGTTATTACTTTAACAGAATTGTTGGCAGAAGAATATAAAGAGTCTGGACCTAGTTTTAATGTATTGGCTTTGGGAGCTGTACAAACAGAAATGCTAGAAGAGGCTTTTCCTGGGTATATTGCACCAAATACAGCATTAGAAATGGCGGAATATATTTTTGAATTTTCTTTAAGTGGCAATAAGTATTATAACGGTAAAATGCTTCAAGTTTCTAATTCTACACCTTAATTGAAACTATTATTGCAGAAAGCAAAATTGATAAAGGGTTAAAAGACAAGGATCCAGAACGTTTTCCTTTATTAACAGATGTTGAAGAGTCTTCAGCTATTGAAAAGGATGGTAAGCTATTTTTTCAATTAGAACCGATTTATTTTGATTTCAATATGTGGGATATTCGTACCGATTCTAAAAAAGTACTAGATGCTTTGGCAGAGAAATTAGAACGTTATCCAAAAATTCATTTAAAAATTAGTGCTCACACAGACAGTAGAGGTGTTGTACATTATAATCAAATATTATCTGAAAGATGTGCCGAATCTACAAGGAATTATTTAGCTTTGGAGGCGTTTATAAATGCAAGACTTATGAAGTTTCAAGAGTATGGAGAATTGATACCAATTATACCTTGCTCTATATTAGATTGTATAGATGAAGAGAATCAATTAAATAAGTGTAGTGAATTTGAGATATTAGAGTGTTAGAAAATATGAGTAAATATAAATGTATAATATTTGATTGTGATGGAGTTTTAATTGATAGCGAAACCATTTCAATAGGCGTTTTAGTTGATATGGTCAATGAGTTGGGGGCTAATATTGAAAAAGAAGGATCTGTTACCAGATTTAAAGGTAAGTCTTTTAATTTGTGTATGGATGTAATAACTGAAGCAATTAGTAAACCTCTACCAGGAAATTTTGAAGCTGAATACAGAGTTAGAACTTTTAAAGCTTTTAAGGAAGAAATTCAGCCTATTGATGGGATAAAAGATGTGCTAGAAAACATTCAAGTTCCATTTTGTGTGGCATCAAGTGGCCCTGAAAATAAAATTGAATTTAATCTAGAGGTTACCGGATTATTGCCTTATTTCAAAAATAAAATATTTAGCTGCTATGCCATCCAGAAATGGAAACCAGAACCAGATATATTTCTTTGGGCTGCCAAAACGATGGGTTTTAAACCAGAAGAATGCTTGGTGATTGAAGATAGTTTATCAGGGGTAAGAGCTGCTAAGTCAGGAGGTTTTGATGTTTTTGGGTTTACCGCGCATGATTATAATAATGAATTAGCAGCAGAAGCAACGAAAACTTTTAATAAAATGTCTTCTTTGTTAAATATGGTTTAGAGTTTTATTTCTTTTCTCTTACAACTTTACAAGGGTTCCCAAATGCAATTGAATTAGCTGGAATATCTTTGGTTACAATACTTCCTATTCCTATAATTGTATTGTCTCCAATTGTAATATTGTCTTTAATCACAGTTCCAGACCCAATAGTGCATTTTTCTCCTATAGTTACATTAGAAGAAATAGTAACGCCAGGGTTTATGTCTGTGTAATCACCGATTTTGTTATGATGATCAATAAGGCTGCCTCTTTTTATATATACACCAAAACCTATATTGGTTTGAGAACTAATAACCGACATAGGTTCTATTAAGACTCCTTTATCTATTCTTGAAGAAGAAGCGATATAAGCAGTAGGGTGTATGTACTGGTCATACCTGTTTTTTGTAATATTATGATTTTCTAAAAAGCTTTTAAAAATATTAGCTTGGTTTTTTGGTCCAGCTGTACTAAAAAAAACTTTTTGATCATTATCAGGTATGTCTCCAAACTCCATTGTTTTGTAATTTATATTTTGGATTGGAGTATCTGGTACTGAATTATTTTCGTTATTAGGATATATTAAAAATAAATGAGCACCTTTTAACTCTATTGCTAAATCAAATAGTATAGCAATAGTATCTATAGAAGTGCCCAGTAAATGTATTTTGTTCATTGTAATTATATGTTTAATGGAGTTCTTCCGTATTCCCCATTACCAGGTTTTAAATTCATTTTTAAACGAAATTCTTTAGGCGTCATAATTTCTCTCTCATTTGCATGAGCTATTGTATGAACGCGTTTAAGTAAGTCTAAGTTACTAGTAAGTTTCGTTTTTGCAGAATCAAACCATATATTATCTTCTAGTCCCACTCTTACACCGCCGTCAATAGCAATTGCTATTGAGTTCATTTTAAGTTGGGCAGTCCCTATTCCTGCTAAGCTCCATAGAGAATCATCTGGAAGGTCATTTATCATAACTCCTGTGTGTAATAAGTTAGGTTGAGAGCAAGCAATATTACCCAGTAGAAGATTAAAATAATGAGGAGCTATTAGTAAATCCTTTTTTATGAGGTATTTAGCATAATTAATCATCCCTATATCAAAAGCTTCTAGTTCAGGAACAATCCCTTTTTTTAACATTAAAGCAGCTAAATTTTTAACCATCTCTGGAGAGTTAATACTAGCAGTTTTGTTAAAATTCAATGAGCTAAGAGTTAAACTACCCATGTCAGGTTTTAGATTTCCTTCTAAAAATAAAGGATCAGCACGTTGTTCTAATTCTTTAAAATCTCTACCGCTTAGTGAAACGCATAAAACCAATTCAGGAGCATATTTTCTAATTCCTTCAATTATTTCACATATATTTTTTTGTCATAAGTAGGAGATTGTTTAAGGGGAGTATCTCTTGCATGGAGATGTACCATTGTGATACCTAGTTCATTTGCTTTATGTACATCTTCAACAATTTCTGGAACGCTTAATGGAGCTAAAGAAGTCATTTCTTTAGTAGGAATCATGCCAGTAGGAGTGAAATTTATTATTGTTTTATTATTCATGGCGTAAATGTATTCAAGTTTTTTTATATTAGGCGAAATTATAATGAATAGGTTTAAAAACAAATTATTCTTATAAGATAATTCCTGCTGCTTTTGTTCAATGATAAATGAAATAACCCCTTACATACCAAAGTTATCTAAAGGATATGTAATGAGGATTTTATATTCAGATAACTTAATTGTAAAGGTGAAGAGCGAACGCAAAACTCGCCATGGGGATTATAGGGAAATGCCAGATGGGAAACATCAAATAACAATTAATTCAAATTTAAATCAATACCGGTTTCTAATTACCCTTATTCATGAAATTGCACATTTAGAGGCTTTTAAAAAATATGGAAGATTTATAAAACCGCATGGTATTGAATGGAAACATACATTTCAGCATTTAATGTTGCCGCTTATTAATCCTGATATTTTTCCAGAAGAATTATTGCCTTTATTAGCAAATCATTTTAAAAACCCTAAAGCATCTAGTGATACAGATGTAGATTTAGCTTATGCGTTAAAACAATTTGATGAGTCAAATGAAGATAAAGTTTACGTTTTTCAATTACCTATTGATAGTGTCTTTAAGATTCGTAATCATAAAATATTTAAAAAAGGTAAAAAACGAGTAAAGCGTTTTGAGTGTATAGAAATAAAAACAGGAAAGTTGTATCTTTTCAATCCAAATACAGAAGTAGAATTATTAAGTCTCTCAAATTAAAAGAAGATTTAGAATAAATATGAAGAACTCAAATTATTATGCCATTTTAATGGCTGGAGGAGTAGGATCAAGGTTTTGGCCAGTAAGTACAGAAGAATTTCCTAAACAGTTCCATGATATGTTAGGGACTGGGGATACGTTAATTCAAAAAACATTTCATCGTTTAGCGAACTTAATTCCTGTAGAGAATATTTATATTTTAACCAATGAACGTTATAACGACTTGGTTTTACAGCAATTACCAGAGGTAAAACAAAAGCAAGTTGTTTTGGAACCCGCAATGCGTAATACAGCACCTTGTATTTTGTATGCGTCATTAAAAATTCAAAAAGAAAACCCAGATGCTGTTATGATAGTTGCTCCAAGCGATCACTGGATTGAAGATGAGAAATCCTTTTCTAATAATGTGCAGCAAGCATTTAATTTTTGTTCTGAAAATGATGCTTTAATGACATTAGGAATTACACCAACATTCCCTAATACAGGTTATGGTTATATTGAATACGATAACGCTTCTACTGAAGTTATTAAACCAGTAAATCAATTTAGAGAAAAACCAGATTACGAAACGGCTAAAAGTTTTATTAATCAGGGTAATTTTTTATGGAATGCAGGTATTTTTATGTGGAGTGTCAATAGTGTTATAAATGCGTTTCAAAATAATCAGCCTGATTTATATGAGTATTTTGAAGCTGGAATATCAGTTTATAATACTGATGCTGAAGCCGATTTTATTAGAGAGTATTATCCGAAAGCAGAAAATATATCTGTTGATTATGCTATTATGGAGAAATCTAAGAACGTATTTGTTATAGCAGCTGAGTTTGATTGGAATGATTTAGGGACGTGGGGGAGTTTATATGATAAACTTGATAAAGATGAAAACAGAAATGCTGTTGTAAATTCAAGGGCTTTAGTTGAAGATGCTTCTGGTAACATGATTAGAACCAAAGACGACAAAGTTGTGGTTGTAGATGGATTGAAAGATTATATCATAGTTGATAAAGACGAAGTTTTACTAATATATCCAAAATCTAAAGAGCAAGATATTAAGAAGGTATTGCAAAATGTTAAAGGGAAATATGGTGACCATTTAGGTTAAAAGTGTCTAAAACAATAGTATATAGAAATTAAAAGAGCAGTGTTACTTAATTTTATTTTTATATTAGTGTATTAAAGGCAAATAGAATATGGAGGAAAATAAGTTTAATTTCTCGGAAGAAGAAAAAGAGAATTTAAAAAAAGAAGAAGCGGTATCTAAAAGTAAAGAAGCCATAAAGCAGGATGCAAAAGGTTTGTTTGAAAGTGGAAAGTATTTTTTTAAGGAGATTTTTGACTTTAGACATGATACAGATCGAGATGCCACTATAACTGCTATTAAAAATGATATTCCGTTAAAAGGAGCAACAGTATGGATTTTAATATTTGCCATCTTTGTGGCTTCTATTGGCTTAAACTTAAGTTCTACTGCAGTTGTAATTGGAGCCATGTTAATTTCTCCTTTAATGGGACCTATTCTTGGAGTAGGAATGTCTCTTGCTATAAATGATATTGACACACTTAAAAGTTCTTTTATCAACCTATTTGTAATGGTTTTTTTAAGCGTATTAACAGCTTATCTATATTTTAGCCTTTCACCATTAACAGAATTAACACCAGAATTAGAAGCAAGAACTTCTCCTAACATTTTAGATGTATTTATTGCTATCTTTGGAGGTTTGGCTTTAATTGTTGCTAGAACAAAAAAAGGAACAATAGCGTCTGTTATTTTTGGTGTTGCTATTGCTACAGCATTAATGCCACCTTTATGTACTGCTGGTTATAGTTTAGCTGTTTGGAATATACCTTACTTTTTAGGTGCTATGTATTTGTTTACTATTAATACTGTTTTTATAGCCTTAGCCACTTTTGTTGTTTTAAAGGTATTAAGGTTTCCAATGCTTAAATATGTTAATTCTAAAAAAAGAAAAAGAATAGCGCGATTAGCAACTTTTTTGGGTGTAATAGCAATGATTCCAGCAATATTAACTTTTATTACTTTATTAAAAGAAACAGGAATTAATAGTGATTATAAGAGCTTTGTTAAGAATGAGATAGAAGCAAATGACTATTTATGGTTACAAAGAAATAAAATAGACATTGCCGAATGTAAAATCAGTTTATTCTTTAATGGGGAAATAGATAAAGCAACTCGCACAGATTTAACAAACGAATTGAAATCTTATGAGAATATTAAAGATTTTGAACTCACAATAAACGCTAATGAAAGTCGTGGAACTGATGAGTTGACAAAATCTTTAAATAGAGCTTATGATGATCTAGATAAAAAAGAAAATATTATTTCTGGATTGCAAAAAGAGATTGAAAATTTTCAAAATGAAATTAGTCGTATTCAAAAGGGGAAGGGAAATATTAATTTCTCATCTATAGCCAAAGATGCAAAAATTAGATTTAGTGATTTACAGTATTTTAGTTACGCTGAGGTGTTAGAATCATCTAAAGATTTTATGAAGATTGAGACATTAAACGTAGCAACAGTAAAATGGAAAGCTGTAAGTCACGATAGCATTGTAATTAAGTATGAGCAAAAACTTAATGATTGGTTGAAAGAAGAGTTAAAAGTGAAAAATATTTTAATAAAAAGAGCCGATTAACTGTTCTCTTTAATATACATTTTACGAACTCTTTTAAATAAATTTGAAGAGTAAACAAAATCTGTTACAACTTCGTTATCTGTTTTAAAGATGTTTTTATTAGAGCCTTCCCAAGCTTTTAATCCATCTTTTAAGAAAACAATTTTTTCTCCAATTTCCATAACAGAGTTCATGTCATGAGAATTAATAACAGTTGTTATTTTGTATTCATCTGTGATTTCTTGAATAAGATTATCAATAACAATTGCTGTTTTAGGATCTAGTCCAGAGTTTGGTTCATCACAAAATAAATATTTAGGATTGTTGACAATAGCTCTAGCTATGGCAACACGTTTTTGCATGCCTCCAGAAGCTTCACTAGGCATTTTATTATGAGCATTAGGTAAGTTAACACGTTTTAAAACAAAGTCTGCGCGATCTTGCATTTCACTTTTACTTTGTTTGGTAAACATACGAAGTGGGAACATAACGTTTTCTTCAATGGTCATAGAATCAAAAAGAGCGCTTCCTTGAAAAACCATACCTATTTTTGCTCGCATATTACGTTTTTCGTCTTCAGTAAGTTTAGAAAATATATTTCCATCATAAGCAATAGAACCTTCTTCATAGTCAAACAAGCCTAATAAACATTTTAAGAATACTGTTTTGCCAGATCCGCTTTGTCCAATAATAAGGTTTGTTTTCCCTTTTTCAAAAGTGGTTGTAATCCCTTTTAAAATATGGGCTTCTCCAAAGGATTTATTTAAGTCTTTTACTTCTATCATTAGCCTAACATTACGTCTGTTAAAATATAATTAAGTAGTATAATCACAACTGCAGTCCATACAAAAGATGTAGTACTTGCTTTTCCAACTTCAAGAGCGCCTCCTTTCATATAATAACCGTGAAAAGATGGTATTGTTGCTAAAACAAAAGCGAAAACAAAAGTTTTTATAAAAGCATAATAAACATGAAAAGTTTCGAAATCTGTTTGAATTCCAGTAATATAGTCTGTTAATGTGGAATATCCTCCAAATGTGCAAGCAGCCATTCCTCCTAATATTCCTAAAAACATACCAAAAGTAATAGCAAAAGGGTAAAATAATAAGGCTATTGTTTTAGGAAATACTAAATAATTTAAGGAATTTATTCCCATAACTTCTAAAGCATCAATTTGTTCAGTAACCCTCATAGTCCCAATACTAGATGTAATAAATGATCCTACTTTTCCTGCCATAATAACAGATATGAAAGTTGGAGCAAATTCTAATATAACTGATTGTCTAGTAGCAAAACCAACCAGGTGTTTGGGTATTAAAGGGTTTTCTATATTTAATGCCGTTTGAATACTAATCACCCCACCAACAAAGAAGGAAATAAAAGCAATTATGCCTAATGACCCTATAATTAAATCATTAATATCATTAAGGATCAATTGCCTCATAACACTCCATTTAGTGGGCTTGCGAAACATTTCTCGAATCATTAAAAAGTAGGATCCAATATTGTGAAGGTAGGTCATGAAATAAATTATTCAGCTAAAGTAAAAAAAAGTTACATGTATTTAACGTAAATTTTAATTTATGATGTTTTAAAAAATGTATTTTTGAAAACCTTAAAACTCACTCATGTTTAAAAAAATATTTTCAATGTTATTAGTATTTGGGGTAAGTTTTTCTTGTAAAGCTCAAGAAAGTTTAAATGCCAAAGGAGAAATTCCTATTTATACTAAACCAAAATTAATTGTTGGTATAGTTGTAGACCAAATGCGATATGACTATTTAACACGGTTTTATAATAAATATGGAGAAGGTGGGTTTAAGCGTATGATGAATGAAGGCTTTAATTGTAAAAACAATCACTTTAATTATATTCCAACCAAAACAGCTCCAGGACACAGCTCTATATTTACAGGGACAACGCCAAAATATCATGGTATTATTGGTAATAATTGGTATGATAAATTAATAAAAAAAACAGTATATTGTGTAGGTGACAATTCTATTAATTCAGTAGGTACAACAACTGCTTCTGGTAAAATGTCTCCGCATAGAATGAAGACGACTACTTTTGCAGATGAGAATAGATTGTTTACCCAAATGAGAGGAAAAACAATTGGTGTCTCGTTTAAAGATAGGGGTGCTATTTTACCTGCGGGACATACTGCCAATGCAGCTTATTGGTTTCATGGAAAAAATGAAGGAAACTTTATTTCGAGTACATATTATATGACAGAATTACCTAAGTGGGTAAAAGCTTTTAATAAATCTAATATTGCAGAATCTTATTTTAAAGTTTGGAATACACTTTATGATATTGATACTTATATAGAGAGTGGAAGTGATTTAAATACTTTTGAAAAAGGTTACGGGATTAAAGAAACAGCTACGTTTCCTTATGATTTTTCTGTTTTAAAAGATAAGAAAAACGGGTTTGATGTTCTAAAACAATCAGCTTATGGGAATAGCATAACAGGAGATTTTGCTATTGCAGCTATTGAAGGTGAAGAGTTAGGACAAGACACTACTACAGATGTTTTAACGATAAGCTTTTCTAGTACAGATTACGTAGGTCATAATTTTGGAGTAAACTCTAAGGAGATTCAAGATACTTATTTACGTTTAGATAAGGATTTAGAGCGTTTTTTTAAAGCCTTAGATGATAAAGTAGGTATTGGAGAATATACTGTGTTTCTTACCGCAGATCATGGTGCGATAGATGTGCCTTCGTATTTGAAAACAGAAAAAGTGCCAGCTGGATATTTAAATAATAAAGAAGTAAAAGTGAAACTGGATGCTTTTATGTTGTCTGAATTTTCTGCCTCAGATTTAATAGAGAACATTAGTAATGATCAAATTTTTTTAAACAGAGCACGTATAAATACATTAGGCTTAGATTTAAAGTATGTTCAAGACGCTATTGTTAATGAGGTTGTTATGTATAGTAATGTTGATAAGGTGTATTCTGCAACAACAATGAGTTCTAATTTATTTACTACAGGGATTGAGGAATTACTTCAGAATGGTTACAATCAAAAACGTTCTGGAGATGTTTTAATTGTGCCAAATCCAGCATTTATATCTTATGCAAAAACGGGGTCTACGCATGGTAGCGGATTAAATTATGATACACATGTACCACTTTTGTTTTTTGGTAAAGGTATCAAACATGGACAAACATTACAAAAAACAAGAATTGTTGATGTAGCTCCAACCATTTCGGCTTTATTAGGTATTAGCTTTCCTAATGGGGCTACTGGTGTACCGTTAGAATTTGTCTTAAATTAATCTATTTTGAATCGAAATAAAATATATTCCATAATTGCACTTGTTATTTTGTTGGGTGTATATGGCTATGAGTCTTTTTTAAAAGAAGAGGGGGCTTTTCAAATTATTCAAAATGGTAAGGAGACAAAGTCTAACACAAACGAATATTTTTTGCCAACAAGCACAACAGGACAAGTTGTTCATCATGAAGGATATTCTTTATCTTATAATGAAAAGTATGAGCAGTCTGAATGGGTTGCTTATGAATTAAAGAAATCACATCTTTCTAAAAATAATTTTAAACGTCCTTATTTTGAAATAGATAAAGCGGTTAGAACAGGAGCGGCAAATTGGCGTAATTATAAAAATTCTGGTTATGACCGCGGGCATTTATGTCCTGCTGCTGATAGACGGTATAGTAAATTTGCACATGATGAAACTTTTTTAACAAGTAATATAAGTCCACAAGAGCATCAATTTAATGCAGGAATATGGAATAGATTAGAACAAAAAGTTCGCTATTGGGCAAGTAAATATAATGGTGTATTTGTAGTAACTGGAGGTGTTTTAAAGCCTAAGCTTAAAATAATAGGAGATGAAAATGTTTCGGTTCCTAATCAGTTTTATAAAGTATTGATTGATAATAATTCTGGAAAAACTAAAATGATTGCATTTTTAATGCCGCATAGGAATTCTAATAAACCACTATATGAATTTGTTGTTTCGGTTGATGAAATTGAAAAATTAACAGGAATAGATTTTTGTCCAGAACTAGACGATGCAATAGAGAATAAACTTGAAGCTTCGGATAGTTATAAAAATTGGAGTTTTTAGTTAGGTTTTTAAAAGTCTATTTAAGTTTCCCTAGCATACCTTTCCATCGTAAGTTTCTAATAAACTTGCCTTCATCTTCAGATACTAAAAAGTCCAACTTTTTTTTTTTCGCTTTAAAATATCCAGAGATATAATCTTTAAATAAAGACCGATTCTTTTTTTTGTATGCTAGCTTTAAAGCTGAAATTAGAGTAATTATAAAACCGTAATGCATTTTATACATGGCCTCACCTTGTAAATGTTTTGAAGCTTTGTTGTAGCTAATACCAGTAGGTTTTAGGTGTTTTACGTGTAAAGATTCATCGGTTAGGATAGTCCAGTTATAATATCTAGCAAGCAATTCGTCAACGGTGTCCCAGCCCATAGATGGCTTTAATTTTCCAATTTCTAAAAAACATGCTTTTCTATAGGCTTTTAAAGCGCCTCTAATATGGTCTTTTCGTGTTAAGTTTTCTAGTATCCAATTACTGTTTTTTTCTATATAGCAAAAACCAGAAGCCATCCCTAATTTACTATTAGCATTAAAATGATTAGCTATGGTTTCCAAATAATTATTAGGGAAAATTAAGTCTGCATCAAATTTACAAATCACATCATAATCATCATTTAGAGTTTCATAGCCTTTGTAGAAAGCATTAATAATCTTTGAACCTGGTAAATGTTGATTTGAAGATTCAAAATTTATTAAACGTAACCAATCATGTTTTTCTGCATAACCTTCAATAACATCTTCTGTTTTATCAGTAGAATTATCATTAACAATAATAACCAGTTTAGGAAGTAAAGTTTGATTAGCTAATGAATCTATAGTTAAACCTATAGAGCTTTGTTCATTATGTGCAGGAATGATTATGTAAAATTTCATACTCTAAATTTCAATATAATAAATTCAAACTCCAAGTTTTGAGGTATAAATTTAGTAGTTGTTATTTTGAAATTCGCTCAGCATAAACTATATAATATCGCGGAATAAACCATCTTAAAATGGGTCTTAAACCTATTTTTTTAGTTGGATTAGTCCATTTTTGTCTATCAATAATTTTCCAACCTGTTTTTTCTAGTAACCAATCAAATTGCCAATCTTCAAATTCATGGTAATGTCTATCTCTCATGTCAATTTTACTTCTATAAGCATTAGAAAACCATAATTTAAGTGGCACGCTTGCTACGAGTTTGTCAGATTTAATACTTTTTAATACTGTAAAAGGAGATAGTAAATGTTCGAAAATTTCAAAAGCAGTAATAACATCGGTGTTAGAATTTTCAATAGTTGAGGTGTCAATATCTAAATCTTCACCTGCTGTATTTTTAACTTTATAACCGCTAGAAGTCATTATTTTAGAAAATGGATTTTCTACACCTAGATCAAGAATAGATTCTGATGTCTTAATGTGTTTTTCTAAAAATTCAAAAGTAAGTTTGAAACGTTTGTTAGGGTGTGTTTTTTCGTACATAATTATTGTTTATATACAATAGCATTAATATTCATTCCAGCCCCAACACTTGCAAAAATAATAACATCACCTTTGTTTATTTCTTGATTTTCAAGGTTGCCTTTTAATATTTGGTCGTATAGAGTTGGTACCGTAGCTACGCTAGAGTTTCCTAGTTTACCAATGGTCATTGGCATAATACCGTCTGGCACATTTTCTTCGTATAATTTATAGAAACGTTTTACAATGGCTTCATCCATTTTTTCATTAGCTTGATGTATCAGGATTTTTTTAACATCTTTTATGTTAAAACCACTATTATCCAAACAGGTTTTCATTGCTAAAGGAACGTTGGTGAGTGCGAATTCATAAATTTTTCTACCATGCATTTTTATGTATCTGCAATCTTCAGAGATGTCTTTATTGTATGTTTCTCCAAAATAAATATATTGAGATTCATTTAAAGCAAAAGTAGCAGTCTCATGGTTTATAATCCCTCCATTTTCTTGAGTGGATTCAATTATGACAGCACCTGAACCATCACTATAAATCATAGAATCTCTATCATGAGGATCTGTCATACGAGATAATGTTTCGGTTCCAATAACTAAACATTTTTTTGCAATACCAGCTTTAATGAAAGCATTTCCTTGAATTACACCTTCAATCCAACCTGGGCATCCAAATAAAATATCATACCCAACACATTTTGGATTATTAATTTGAAGTAAATTTTTAACTCTTGATGCTAAACTTGGAACAGTATCGCTTTGTTTAGAATCATGATTTACATCGCCATAATTATGCGCAACTATAATGTAATCCAGATCTTCTTTATTGATTTTAGCATTTTCAATAGCTTTTTCTGCTGCTAGAAAAGCTAAATCGGAGGCGTTTAGATTAGTCTCCGAATAGCGTCTTTCTTCAATACCTGTTATAGCTTTGAATTTTTCAATTATAACTTCATTAGGATGGCTAATTGTTGAACCATTTAAATTTATAAATGTATTTTGATAAAAGTTTTCGTTTTTTTTAACAATAGTAGGAATGTAACTTCCTGTTCCTGTTATTTTGATGTTCATAAATACAAATTTTCCTTAGGTTTTGCAATAGCCACTAAGATAAAAGCTTTAATTTTAAATAAAGTGAAAAATGAATTTATTTTACGATGTTCAATGTTGAAAATTAAGCTTCAACGTAAGCTTCAATAGGTGTACATGTGCAAATTAAATTTCTATCTCCATAGGCATCATCGACACGTCTTACACTAGGCCAAAATTTATTGTCTTTCACGTAATTTAATGGAAAAGCAGCTACTTCTCTTGAATATGGAAAATACCATTCGTCATCGGTAAGCATTGTTAAGGTGTGTGGTGCATTTTTCAATACATTATTGGTATTATCTTTCGAAGCTTTATCAATTTCTTTTCTAATAGAAATCATAGCATCACAAAACCTGTCAATTTCGTCTTTACTTTCACTTTCTGTAGGTTCTATCATTAAAGTTCCTGCTACGGGGAATGATACTGTAGGTGCGTGAAACCCATAATCCATCAAGCGTTTTGCTATGTCTGTTACTTCAATGCCGTTAGCTTTAAAAGGACGGCAGTCTACAATCATTTCGTGTGCTGCTCTACCGCGTTCTCCAGAATATAATGTGTCAAACTGACCTTCTAATCTTGTTTTTATATAATTAGCATTTAAAATGGCAATTTTAGTAGATTGTGTTAAGCCTTCTGCCCCTAACATTTTTATATAACCATAAGAAATCAAACAGGCTAAAGCAGAACCAAAAGGTGCTGCAGAGATTGCTGTGATTGCTTTTTTGCCACCAGTTTTAAAAAGAGGGCTTCCGGGTAAAAATGGCGCTAATTGCTTAGCTACACATATTGGGCCAACTCCAGGGCCTCCGCCTCCGTGAGGAATTGCAAAAGTTTTATGTAAGTTTAGATGGCAAACATCGGCTCCAATATTTCCGGGGTTGGTTAACCCGACTTGGGCGTTCATATTGGCTCCATCCATATATACTTGACCGCCATTGTCATGAATAATTTTTGTGATTTCTTTAATGGCAGATTCGTAAACACCATGTGTAGATGGGTAGGTTACCATTAAACAAGATAAATTGTTTTTATGAAGGATTGCTTTTTCTCTTAAATCGTAAACATCAATATTTCCTTCTTCTGTAGATTTCGTTACAATAACCTTCATGCCCGCCATTACAGCACTTGCAGGGTTTGTACCATGTGCAGATGATGGAATTAAACAGATATTTCTATGATGATCATTTCGAGATTCATGATAAGCCTTAATAACCATTAAGCCAGCAAATTCACCTTGAGCGCCTGAGTTAGGCTGTAATGATGTTGCAGCAAAACCTGTGATTTCTGTAAGTTGATCTTCTAATTCTTTTAAAACAGTTAAATAACCTTTTGCCTGTTTTTTAGGAGCGAATGGGTGAATGTTTCCCCATTTAAACCAACTTAAAGGCAACATTTCTGAAGCTGCATTTAATTTCATAGTACAAGACCCTAAAGATATCATAGAATGATTTAATGATAAATCTTTACGCTCTAAGGTTTTTATATAACGCATTAGTTGCGTTTCAGAGTGGTGTTGATTAAAAACATCTAAAGTTAAAAAGTTTGATGTTCTTTGAATAGATGCTTCAATATTATTAAAACCTATGATTGATGAGACCTCAATAGTTTCTTTTTTTGAGGCTTCAGCAAAAACAGAAATTAAGTAATTAATATCCCTGATAGAAGTTGTTTCATTAATAGAAACAGTAACTGTATTTTTATTAGGGTAATGAAAGTTTACCTTTTTTGTTTTTGCGATTTCTTTTATCTTTTTTGCTTTTGTTTTTATTTGAAGCGTATCAAAATAAGAAGTGTTAATTTGTTTGTATCCTAATTTTTCTATGGCATTTGCTAAAGTTACAGTTTTGTTATGAATTTTATTTGCAATAAATTTCAATCCTTTTGGACCATGATAAATGGCATACATTCCAGCCATAACAGCAAGCAAAACTTGTGCAGTACATATATTAGAAGTAGCACGATCTCTTTTGATGTGTTGTTCGCGAGTTTGTAGTGCCATACGCAATGCTCTATTACCATTCATATCTTTAGTTATACCAATAATACGACCAGGTAAATCTCTTTTATAAGCATCTTTAGTTGCGAAATATGCTGCATGAGGGCCACCATAACCCATTGGGATTCCGAAACGTTGCGTTGTACCAAGAACAACATCTGCTCCAAATTTCCCTGGGGCTTCAAGTTTTACTAAGCTTAAAATATCTGCAGCAACTGCAACTTTTATATCTGCAGATTTTGCGTTTTCTATAAATGATTTAATATCAGTAATTTGTCCATCTTTTCCTGGGTATTGTAAAATAGCACCAAAAAAACCTGAAGAAAAATCAAAAGAAGTCTCATTGCCAATTACTAGTTTTATACCGATAGGATTTGCTCTAGTTTCTAGTAATGATAAAGTTTGTGGTAATATGTTTTCTGAAACAAAAAACTTATTTATTCTTGCTTTTTTTTGAGCACGTTCCCTAACCGCAAAAAGTAAACTCATTGCTTCTGCAGCTGCAGTACTTTCATCAAGTAATGATGCATTAGCAATTTCCATTCCTGTTAAATCGGTAATCATGGTTTGGAAATTTAATAAAGCTTCTAGTCTACCTTGAGCTATTTCTGCTTGATATGGTGTATAAGCTGTATACCATCCTGGGTTTTCTAGAATATTACGTTGGATTACCGCAGGTAAAATGGTAGGGTGGTAACCCAAACCAATGTATGTTTTGTATGCTTTGTTTTTTTTAGATAACTCATGAATATGTAATAAATACTCATGCTCTGTCATTGGAACATCCAATTTTAACCCTTTTTTTAATCGTATGTCGTCTGGAATAGTTTCGTAAATTAACTGATCAAGAGAATCAACACTAATAGTTTTTAACATGTGGTTTTGGTCTGTTTCATTAGGGCCTATATGACGCAATGCAAAAGCGTTTGTATTCATTTTCGAGAAGTTGTTTTAAATAATTCGTAAAAATAGACAATACTCGTTGCGTTTTATTGATGGAAACAGAAAGTTTTTAACGATTTGTGTACTTTATCAACACTTTGCTTATTTTTGTTAGATGAAGCTCTTAAAACAACTTTTTAATTTTTATATAAATAGTAGTATTCATGTTGCTTTGTCGGTCTATTCGCTAACCTGGATAACGATTTTAGATTTTGATATTCCTTATGATGAAAGTATATTGTATTTTAACTTTTATGCTACAATTACAGGTTACAACTTTATAAAGTATTTTGGTATTGCGAAATTTCATCATAGAAGCTTAGCTACTTGTTTGAAATCAATACAGCTATTTTCATTATCATGCTTTGCGTTAATGTGCTTTTACGCGTATCAATTAGAATTGAAGACTTTAATGTATATAATAAGCTTTGGAGTGGTTACTTTTTTATACGCTATACCTTTTTTACCTAAACATTTTTTTATTGATAGTAAGCAGAACCTTAGAAGTATTGGAGGGTTGAAAATTTATTTAATAGCTTTTATATGGACTGGTGTTACAGTAATTTTACCTCTAATGAATAACAAAATGGAAATACAAAGTGATGCTATTATTACAATACTACAGCGATTCCTTTTTATTATTGCTTTAATGTTTCCATTTGAAATTAGAGACTTACAATATGATAGTTTAAAACTTTCTACAGTACCACAAAAAATTGGAATCACTAAAACAAAGTTGATGGGAGTTTTATTACTTATTTTGTTTTTTATACTTCAATTTTTTAAAGATGAATTGATGTTTAATAAAAGTGTAATTTTGCTATCTATAACTACCTTAACACTGGTGTTCTTATTAGTTTCTAAAAAGGTACAAGGTGAATATTATAGTTCGTTTTACGTGGAAGGATTACCAATTTATTGGATTATTTTAGCTTTAATATTTACTTAAATAGCGTCTTTCATTGCTTTTTCAAGTTCTTTTTTCATTTTTTCTTTGTAATCATCGTCTAAACAATCAACATCTTTAATAGCCTTAGTAAGCTTATTATTGTTTTTTGTATATTTTCTGCAGGCGCTACAATATATTAAATGAATATTTAGCTTTATTTTTTCCCATAATGTAGCATCCTTGTATTGTGTTTTGTCACAAACATGGTTTGCTTCTTCACACGCTACAAATATTTTATTTTTTTTACTCATAATTTAAAACCAATTTTCTTCAAGGCAACCAGCCATTGCTGTTCTTGCTCTGTGAATAATTACCCAAAGATTGGACGCAGTGATATTAAGTTCATTACAAATAACTTCTGTTTCGTAATTTGAAATGGTTTTCATTTTAAAAACATCAGATTGTTTTTTAGGGAGTTTGTCTAAACAATTATAAATAGCGCTACTCAATTCTTCGTTTTCAAGGGTGCTTTCTGCAGTTTTGTTAAAGGGATTTGCTACACGTTCTTCTAACCAATCACCTTCATTTTCATCTCCAGAATAAGTCATCCTAACTTCTGCTTTGCCTTTTTTAGAATTTATTTTTCTGTAATGATCTATAATTTTTCTTTTTAATATAGAAACAAGCCAAGTACGTTCACTAGCTTCTCCTTTAAAGTTTTTCATAGATTTTAAACCAGCAAAAAATGTGTCTTGAACAAGATCTTGGGCTATTTCTCTGTCGCTTATACGAGAAATGGTGTAGTTAAAAAGGTAATCAGAATGTAAATCAATCCATTTATTAGGATCTATTTCATGTTTGAGCATTGTTGAATAATTATTTTGTTATTCAAAAATAGGTTAAAAAAATGAATTTTTTAAATTGTTTCTTAAATGGTTTAAAGCATCTTAAATTTCTGTAAATTTGAATAAGAAATCATAGTCTAATAGCCGTTTTGGAATTACGTTTCTACTTTTTATGACTAGTTCTGTTTCTATTCTAAATTATTTAGCTCCTAATTTAAGTATAGAAGTTAGATGCGGAATCCCAAATGGTATTTCTAATACTTTTCTTAAAGATTTCATTAAGATGTTATTGTCGGTAGGTTTTGGAACGCATAAATTAAATACACCATATAGATTTTTATTGTGAATTAAAAAATCTATTGTGTTTTCGAAATCAAACTCATGAATCCAGCTAACCTTTTATTTTCCTGGAGCCTGTTTTCCTCCCGAACCAAATTTTGTTGTTTTTTTAAGGGAATTAAAGCGCCTCCATCTTTACCAAATACAATTGATGTTCTTAGAATGATTTTTCTTGTTCTTGGAGTTGCTATAGAGTTAAAAGCTTGCTCCCATGATTTAGCAATATTCATAGAAAAATCATTACCTATATCTCCTTTTTCTTCCATCATTTTTTTTCTGTAATGAGTATTTGTAAATGGTAGCTGTAGAAGAATTTATCCATGTTTCTGGTGGGTTTTCGCGTTGATTAATTGCTAAACCTAATATTAGTGTTGAATATATTCTTGAATCATGAATTGTTTTTTGTTGTTTTCAGTATATCTGCAGTCTACAGATTTTCCTACTAAGTTAATTAATATTAATACATTTTCTAATGATTTTGTCCATCCTCCTAAATCTTTGCGATTCCAATAAGTGTCATTAGTTTGTTTAGGATTACGAGTTAGGGTTTTTACCAAGTATCCTTTTTTAGTGAAATAAGTGTTAAGTGGTTTTCTTAGAAATCCACTACCTCCTGCTGTTATAATTGTTTTCATAATTGTTTCTTTTAGATAAGTATTCTTTAATTTTGTTGCAGTAATAATAAAGTAGCCAAAACTTTTTCTATGTAGTCCAGAAAGGAGAGCGTAAAAAGAGCCTTTAAGGTTGTGAAAGCTTTCTCTTTTAAGGTTTTAGATTGAAATATTTTTTTGATGATAAATCCAATAATAGTAAATGGAATATGTAATACAGAAGGAGCAACTTTAAGAGATGCATCTTCAACTTCTATATTAGTAAATCCTGATTTTCTAGTTTTATAATCATATTATGAATGTTTTCTAGCTTCTTTAAGCTCCAGTGATTACATAATTTATGATATGCATAGTTTCTTCTTTTACAAAGATTTGATTCTTATTTTTTAAGAAAAGCATCTGCAATAACAAGTCTGTCTTTTGGTTTTAGAACTCTAAAAGCTTCTTTTAATGATTTTTGACTATGGCCAGAGCGACAAAAGCTTTCTATGGCTAATGCCGCGTCAAATGAATTTGATGTAAAAGATGTATGATTGTAGTTTTCTTTTAAAATAGTTCATTCCCTTTTTTAACTTGGAAATCTGATAGGGTTACGCCTAATGCCGATAAGTTTTTCATCTTTTTTAATACGTAACGCTTAGTGCCTCCTATACCGCAACCTAAATCTGTTAATAGTGCTTTCTTATTTTTTAGACTTAAGCGTTTTACTACTTCGTTGTTCATTTGACTGAGCATAGAATCTCTTCTAAAGAGGTTTGCTTTTAAAGGAATGAAGTAGCCAAAGTGCATATTGAAATCTTTACTCCAATATTCGTAGTCTTCTGTAGCTTCATTGTAAAAATCTACCATTTCAACGCGATTAATTTCGGTTTTATTTACAAGGTTTATAGTTGTTCTCATAATTTCTTGTTTTATTATTGATAATAGAAATTGAATTCGGATTAGATATGTATGGAAATTTATCTTTATTTAAGATTCTATAACTGGAGCGGTTGTGTTTCTTTTTAAAGAAGCTCTAGAGATGCGTCTGCCTCTAAAGAAAAAGTACAAATTAATAAACAGCATTATTCCTAAATAGATTGAGAATCCTCCAATTTTTCTACTCAATATTTCAATTAATGTTTGGTAGCTCATCCCATTAATACTATGATAAGATATCTCAAGTATTAACATAGCCCAACCAATATTTATTAGGTAGAAACCAATTTCAAATAGTTTATTAGTTGCAATTGCAATGTCTTCTTTTCCTTTAAAAATGTCAATCATAAATAATTTCCCATTTTTGAAAAGCATTTTTGATACATAAATTGTTAGAAGTATAACAATTGGTAAATAGATTAAATAGCCAATGATGATTTTTGAATTTTCCATAATTTATTGTTTTACAATTTTTGATTTTAATATATAAGTGAGACAGAAAACATTATTGTAATGTAATACTGCAAGACAAATAATCATTATGCCTAAGCGATGGCTAAGGGAGTTTAAAATTTCTGAGATAGAGCTTATTGTTTCCCAATATGCTATAGTAATTATTGCATAGCCTAGATTTACTAAGTAGTAACCAATGAGTAATATGTTATTAATACTTTTTACAAGAACAACTTGTTGTTTAAATAAATTGAGAAGAAATATTTCACCATTTTTGTAAAATAACCAACCAATTTTTATCATAATAAAAAAGATAATAGGAGTATATATGCAGTATGTAATGATGTTATAGTTTATTTTGTATATTTCAAACTTTCAATAATTACTGAAATTATAGTTTATTTTTTTTATTTGATTAATTTTAAAAGTGATTTAGTAATCCAGTTTTGTTCTTGGTTTACTATTTTGTTCATCATAGCATCTGCTGTCTCAGCAAGATCATGTAAGGCTTTAGTTTGTTTTATAAGCTCTTTTGTTTTTTCAGTACCGTCATCTTTAATAGAACTAACTTCTTTTAATATTTTAATTACGGGTTTGATTTCTCGCCTACTGCGCTCTTTGGCTATATGTCTTGCTAGTTCTTGTACGTCTTTTTCTGTGGTGAAATATTCTTTACGCTCACCTGGAATTAATTCTTTAGTTACAATCCCCCAATCCATAAGTTGGCGTAAATTCATGCTCGTATTACCTCGTGATATTTTAAGTTCTTTCATGATGTCTTCCATAGAAAGTGCCTTAGTCGAAATGAAAAGAAGCGACTGTATTTGCGCCATAGCTTTATTAATGCCCCATAATGTACCTAAACTACCCCAAGTATTTATGAATTTTTCTTTTGCTTCTTGATATTCCATGAGTCAAAGATATAATAATACTCTAAACTTTCAATAATTATTGAAAGTTTATTCAAAAAGAAAAGGTTGATACATTAATAATCAACCTTTTTTAGTTTATTATTTTAATAACCCAGCACGTTTCAATAAGGCTTCAGGTTTTGGCTCTTGTCCGCGAAAGCGTTTATATAGCGTCATTGGGTTTTCTGTGCCGCCTTGAGATAGTACGTTGTCTTTAAACTTTGTTGCAACTTCTTTATTGAAAATGCCTTCTTCTTTAAAATATTCAAAAGCATCAGCATCTAAAACTTCAGCCCATTTGTAACTGTAATATCCAGAGGAATAGCCGCCTTGAAAAATATGAGAAAAAGCAGTACTCATACATGTTTCTTTAGTTGCAGGGTATAAAGAAGTGTTTTTAAAAGATTTTGATTCATGATCTTTTACAGAAGTAATATTTTCTGGAGATTCACCACCATGCCAACTCATATCTAAAAGTCCGAAGCTTATTTGACGAAGTGTTTGCATACCTTCATGAAATGTAGCCGATTCTTTTATTTTATTAACAAGATCCATAGGAATTACTTCTCCGGTTTCATAATGCGTTGCAAAAAGTTTTAAAGCTTCCTTTTCATAACACCAATTTTCTAAAACCTGGCTTGGTAACTCAACAAAATCCCAATACACACTAGTACCAGAAATACTAGGGTAAGTTGTGTTTGCTAACATACCATGTAAGGCATGTCCAAATTCATGAAACAAAGTTGTTACTTCGTTGAATGTTAGTAGAGACGGTTTCGTTTTTGTTGGCTTTGTGAAATTACAAACAATAGATACATGAGGTCTATTGTCTTCTCCATCTTTTACATATTGAGGTTTAAAAGAGGTCATCCAAGCACCATTACGTTTTCCAGCTCTCGGAAAAAAATCGGCATAAAAAATAGAAATTAAATCGCCGTTTTTATTGGTTACTTTATAGGTTAAAACATCATCATGATATTTATCAATAGTATCAATCTCTTCAAAGTTTAAATCGAATAATTTATTGGCCACTGTAAAAGCGCCATCAATAATATTTTCTAGCTTGAAATAAGGTTTTAATTGTTCATCATCTAAACTGAATAATTTTTGTTTTAGTTTCTCAGAATAATAAGAGCCATCCCATTTTTCTAATTGATCTATGTTATCTAATTCTTTTGCAAATTGTTCTAAATTTTTAAATTCTTCTTGAGCAGCTGGTTTTGCTTTTTCAAGTAACTCATTTAAAAAAGACTCTACATTTTTTGGTGTTTGCGCCATACGTTCTTCTAAAACAAAATCGGCGTGGGTTTTATAACCAAGAATATTAGCACGCTCATGTCTTAATTTTGTGATTTGAAGTACAATATCTTGATTATCTAATTCATCATTTTTAAAAGACTTACTTCCAGCAGCAAGCGTTAACTTTTTTCGTAATTCTCTATTGTCTGCATAAGTAACAAAAGGAATGTAGCTTGGATAATCTAAAGTAAATAACCAGCCTTCTTTTTCTTTAGATTCAGCTAATTGTTTTGCGGCTTCTTTTGCGCCGTCTGGTAAACCTGATAAATCGGTTTCATTGGTAATTAGCATGTCAAACTTGTTAGTTTCTGCTAATACGTTTTCGCCAAATTTTAATTTTAACTGACTTAAGGTTTTATCTATTTCGCGAAGTTGTTCTTTTTTATCTTCTGGTAAATTAGCTCCGTTTCTAGAAAAACCTTTATACTTTTTATCAAGAAGTGTTTGCTCTTCAGTAGCTAATTTTAAGCCGTCTTTAATAGAATATACAGCTTTTACACGTTTAAATAAATTTTTATTTAGAGTAACATCATTGCTAAAATCTGATAAAAGGGGAGAAACGTCCTGAGCTATTTTTTGAATAGTTTCATTGGTTTCTGCCGAATTTAAGTTGAAAAATATACTGGAAATTCTATCTAATTTTTCTCCAGAAAAATCTAAAGCTACAATAGTATTTTCAAAAGTTGCATCTTCTTTATTATTTGCTATAACATCAATTTCTGCTCTTGCCTCTTCGATAGCCTTTTTAAAAGCGGGCATAAAATGCTCGCTTTCTATTTTTGAAAAAGGGGCTGTATTATAGTTGGTTTCGAATGTTTCGAGTAATATATTTTTTGACATGATAGTGTAATTGTGAAATGAGTGTTAAAGTTTAAATTGTTATGTACACATAACAATTTTTTTTATAGATTTGTAAGTGATTTTTCAAGGGGTTATCTCATAACCCCTAAGAATTATTGTTAATAGCTACGGAAACCTCGAATTTATTCGGGGTTTTTTTACTTTAAATCTTCAGCAGATTTGTTTACCATAACTTTAAGTTCTTCCTTATAAGCTACAATTTTATCTAGAATACATTTGTCGCTAGAACCAATAATTTGAGCTGCTAGTATACCTGCATTTTTTGCTCCGTTTAATGCTACAGTTGCAACAGGAACACCACCAGGCATTTGTAAAATAGATAATACAGAATCCCAACCATCAATAGAATTACTACTTTTAATAGGAACTCCAATAACAGGTAATGGTGATAGGGATGCAATCATTCCTGGTAAGTGAGCAGCGCCACCAGCTCCTGCAATAATAGCCGAAAAACCTTTGGTGTGTGCATGTTTTCCATAATCAAAAAGTTTTTCTGGTGTACGGTGAGCCGACACAATATCTACTTCAACTTCAATATCAAAACCTTTTAAGATGTTTACAGCATCTTGCATGACAGGAAGATCACTTTTACTTCCCATAATAACTCCTATTTTACTCATATCTTTTTATTGTGTGAATTATTCACTTGTAACTTTAATTGTTTTTTTAACGTCTTCGGCTATTTGTCTAGCTTTATTTAAATCTTCGTTAACAATAGTCACGTGACCCATTTTTCTAAACGGTCTAGTTTGCTTTTTACCATAAATGTGTGGTGTAACACCACACATTTTCATAATAGTTTCAATGTTTTCATAAACCACATTTCCTGTGTGTCCTTCGGCTCCAACTAAATTTACCATAACGCCTCCAACTTTGCTATCAGTTCTACCTAAAGGTAAATCTAAAATAGAGCGTATATGTTGTTCAAATTGACAAGTGTAACTAGCTTCAATAGTTTGATGTCCAGAGTTATGAGGTCTTGGGGCGACTTCATTAATTAAAATATTATCATCTTGTGTTTGAAACATCTCTACAGCCAACAAGCCTACATGATTAAATGCTTTTGATGCCTTTAAAGCAACGTTTTGAGCTTTTTTAGCAATAGCATCATCAATTCTTGCAGGGCAAATAACATATTCCACTTGGTTAGCTTCAGGATGAAATTCCATTTCTACAACAGGATATGTTTTTGTTTCTCCAGATGCATTTCTCACAACAATAACCGCTAATTCATTTTTAAAAGGTACCAAGTTTTCAGCAATACATTCAACATTTGGTAAGCCTTTTAAATCATCAATAGATTTAACTATTTTAACGCCAGTACCATCATATCCAAATTGCGCACACTTCCAAACAAAAGGTAGTGATATACCTCCATGATTGATGGCTTCTTCTATTTCAGATGAATAAGCAAACCTGGAAAACGGCGCCGTTGGTAAATTATTATCAACATAAAACAGTTTTTGAGTGGCTTTGTTTTGTATTAATCGTAATGTTTTAGCAGAAGGATATACTTTTACACCTTCTTTTTCAAGAGCTTCAAGAGCATCTACATTTACATTTTCAATTTCAATAGTTAAAACATCTACTTGTTTGCCAAAATTATAAACAGCATTGTAGTCCATTAAATCTCCAAGTTGAAATTCATTACAGGCTATTTTGCTTGGTGCATCATTGCTGCTATCTAAAATGCAAGTGTAAATATCAAATTTACGTGTATTATAAAGTAACATTTTGCCTAATTGGCCACCACCAAGAATTCCTAGTTTAAAATTTGAAGAAAAATAATTCATGTACACTTATTTAATTGAACTAACGCTACGCAAAAATACACTTAAAAACCAATTAGTTCCTAAATCATAAATCAAAAAATCGTTATTCGTTAATCTATTGATTATCTTTGCGGCTGCCAAAATTTATAACCAGTGATAAAGCTACACGACAAATATTTTAAACCATTTATATCTGCAAAACAGATAGATGATGCTTTGCAACGCTTAGCCATTGAAATTGCTGACGATTTAGGAGATGAAACACCTGTTTTTGTTGGCGTTTTAAATGGGGCTTTCATGGTGGTTAGTGATTTTGTAAAAAAATATCCAAAACCTTGTGAAGTTACTTTTATAAAGTTGGCATCTTATGAAGGCTTTAAATCTACAGAAGATGTTCAGCGTTTAATAGGCTTAACTCAAGATTTATCTGGCCGTACAGTAGTTATTCTTGAAGATATTATAGACACAGGAAATACCTTAGCAGAAATACACAGAATATTTAAAAATGAAAATGCTAAAGCGTTAAAAATAGCAACCTTATTCTATAAGCCAGAAGCTTATAAAAAAGATTTTAAATTACATTATGTTGGTATAGAAATACCTAATAAATTCATAGTCGGTTTTGGCTTAGATTATAATGGTTTGGGTAGAAATTTACCAGAAGTTTATCAAATAAAAGAAACACAACACATGACAAATTTAGTATTATTTGGCCCTCCAGGTGCGGGTAAAGGAACACAAGCTAATTTCTTAAAAGAAAAATATAACTTAGTACACATCTCTACAGGTGATGTTTTTAGATTCAATATTAAAAATAAAACACCTTTAGGTATGTTGGCTAAATCTTTTATTGATAAAGGCGAATTAGTTCCAGACCAAGTAACAATAGATATGTTAAATGCAGAGGTAGAAAAAAATGCCGATGCTAATGGTTTCATTTTTGATGGTTTTCCAAGAACAAATGCGCAAGCAGATTCTTTAGATACTTTATTAACAAGTAAAGATTCTCAAATAAATGCAATGATTGCTCTAGAGGTTGAAGATGAGACTCTAGTGAAAAGATTGTTAGAACGTGGGAAAACTAGTGGTAGAGCAGATGATGCAGATGAGTCTATTATTAGAAACCGTGTAAAAGAATATTACAGTAAAACTGCAATATTAAAAGATTACTATGCAAATCAAGGTAAATATTTTGGTGTAGATGGTGTTGGTAGTATTGAAGATATTACAGTACGTTTAAGTGCAGTAATTGATAATCTATAAAATAAGTTTCTGTGAAAGCAGAAATTTCAAAAAGAAACTAAGTTTTTAACGTTAAAGATTTAGTTTCTTTTTTTAATTGAATGATAATTACTTTCGCGTAAGCGAAAGGTTTAGAGAAAAGTATAAGAGTGAGTAACTTTTAACTTTTAACTCATAACTTTTAACTAAGACAATGACTGAAGGAAATTTTGTTGATTACGTAAAAATGTATGTCTCTTCTGGAAACGGAGGTAAAGGCTCTGTGCATTTACATCGCGAAAAGTATATTACAAAAGGAGGGCCAGATGGAGGAGATGGTGGTCGTGGTGGTCACGTTATACTTCGTGGAAATTCTAACCTTTGGACACTGCTTCATTTAAAGTTTAAAAAGCACATTCGTGCTGGTCACGGAGGTAGCGGAAGTAAAAGTAGAAGTTCTGGAGCAGATGGGGAAGATATGTTTTTAGATGTTCCTTTAGGAACCGTAATTAGAGATACAGAAACTAATGATATCCTTTTTGAAATAACAGAAGAAGGTGAAGAGTTTATTGTAGCAAGAGGCGGAAAAGGTGGTTTAGGTAACTGGCATTTCAAATCGTCAACCAATCAAACGCCACGATATGCACAACCTGGTTTACCGCTTGAAGAGCGTTACATAACTATGGAGCTAAAAGTGTTAGCAGACGTTGGTTTAGTAGGTTTTCCAAATGCAGGAAAATCAACATTGTTATCTGTAGTAACATCAGCAAAACCAAAAATTGCAGATTACGAGTTTACAACGCTTAAACCTAATTTAGGCATTGTAGAATATCGCGATTTTCAAACTTTTGTAATGGCAGATATTCCTGGTATTATAGAAGGGGCTGCAGAAGGTAAAGGTCTAGGTCATTACTTTTTACGTCATATAGAACGAAACTCTATATTATTGTTTTTAATTCCGACAGATGCCGAAGACATTAAAAAACAGTACGATATTCTGTTAGATGAGTTACGTCGTTACAATCCAGAAATGCTTGATAAAGAGCGTATCATAGCCATATCTAAATGTGACATGCTAGATGATGAGTTACAAGCAGAACTTAAAATAGAGTTAGATAATGAACTTCCAATTCCGTACATATTTATTTCATCTGTAGCCCAACAAGGTATTACAGAACTTAAAGATGTGCTTTGGAAAATGTTGAATAGTTAATATTAATACTTGGGCGTTACCTAAAGGTCGGGCTTTACACTATATCTTTTTAAAGTTGTCATTGCGAAGTAAGTTTTTACTTGCTGTGACAATCTTTTAAATTTAAGCATATTACTTCGTCGTACCTCCTCGTAATGACGGCATATTTGTAATGTTTTAAAAAGGATGCCGTTTCAATCCCTAACGCAAAATAAACAGTGGAATAATTTTTGATTAACTTTATATAAAAAAAGTTGATGAAAAATATATTAATAGCCATTGTATCGTTATGTATTGTTTCTTGTGCGCCCGTTCGTGTAAATTACGATTTTGATAAAACTGTAGATTTTTCAAAATACAAAACATATCAATATTACGGTGATATGAAATCTGGACTTAGTCCTCTAGATACAAAACGTCTTTTAGATGCCCTAGATGCTAAAATGGCAGCAAAAGGATTTACAGTTTCAGAAAATCCAGATTTTTTAATAGATATAAAAAGTAGTGAATTTCAAGCAGCTCCAAGACAAACGGTAGGTGTTGGTGTTGGCGGCGGAGGCGGTAATGTTGGAGGAGGTATTTCTATAGGTTTACCCATAGGACAACCAGCTTTAAGCCGACAAACAACTATAGATTTTGTAGACGATAAAGGCAAAGGGCTTTTTTGGCAAGCTGTAAGCGAATCTGGTTTCAAACAAAACGAAACTCCTGAAAAAAGAGAAGCACGATTGCAAGCTATAGTAGAAAAGATTTTGATGGAGTATCCTCCAGAAAAATAATTAATTCTTTACAAGTTTCTTGCTAGCAATAAGCGCTTTATTTGAGTAGAAATTTGTTAGATAAATTCCCTTACTTAAATTGCTAATATCTATTTGATGTGTTTCTAAATTTGAAAGCTTAATTGTTTTTATTTTCTTTCCATCAATAGATAGTATCTCAACTTTGAGTTTTAAATTTTGTTCACTTTCAATTTTAAAATTCACAACGGTATGACTAGGGTTAGGAAATAAACTAACATTCAAACTATTTTCTAAACTTTCAATAGATTCAATACCTAAAGTAGAATAATTAATAGTCCAGCTAACTGTTGAAATATGGGTCGTTTCATGATTGTCCACTTTTAAAAAATCTGTCGAATCATGCACAACCACTGTTAATGTGTTTACGCCATTATTTAAATTGGCTTCTAAAATAGATATGTCATCTACATCATTTGCAAAATTAGCAGCGTTAAGTGTCCATGTGCTTTTTAAATTTTCACTAGGAACGGGTTTAATTAAACTCAATTCAAAATCTAAAGGAAATGAAGGTGTGGAAATTGTATTACTATTTGGGCTGTAAGATTCAATAGGAGAGATAATACTATGTATTTTTTCAATAATTCCCTCTTTGCAAACAGAACAAAAAGGACTTCCTAAATAACGCATTTTACAATTTTGATGAGGTCTATACCATGTTGCCGAAACTCCTGAAGATCCATAAGGATAAATATCAATACTATTTATACCTATCCAATTTTTCCATTTAACCAAGCTCGTATTGTTTTCTTGCGTCATGTTTGTTGCTTCACCGTAAAACACTTCTGGTAACTCGTATTCATCTTTTAAATTAAATAAAGAATGACCTAATTCGTGTATTGCAATTTCGTTAGCAGAAGTTCCTGTTGAAGATATTGGAAATTCGCCTCCGGTGCCCCCATATTCATTTGTATTAACTAATATTAAAGCTTGATCATAAGTTGGGAAATTAGAAGCTAAAACCGAATTTATTTTTGCGTCAGCACTTGCTGCATCAGCATAATTTAGCCCGTAATAAAGAAATCTATGATAATTCCAAGCATCAAAGGTTGCATTAAAATATGTATCTACAGTAGTGACAGGTATATTATGAGGTTCAGTAACATCAGTTGCTGTTCCGGGGTGATCTGCACCACTTTCATTTGATGGTACTTTTATAATATGCACATTAAAATAATTTGTGTATTGATCAAATGGTGATTGCGTAAACATATCATTTACCAAGCTTTCTGCGTCTGTTTTAAATTTATCAAACTCACTAGTTTGGTACCCTTCACTTAAAATAACTAGATTTATTCTTTTATCATTATCACCAGCATTTTTAATGGTTTCAACATTAAAAACTTGAGCATGAATTAGACTCAAACTAAATAAAAAAGATAATAAGATTAAGTACTGTTTCATTTAGTTTCTAGTTTGGTTATAAGCAAAGATTTTGTGTTTTGAGATGAGTCCATTATTTCTGCAATTACAATATGTTTTGTTTTAGAGTGCAATTGTAATCTAAGAGAAAAGGGTGTTTTTTTTAAAGTTAAAGCTTTGCTTTCAAATTGAAGAGAATCATTAAGAAATTCAATAGTTTTATTTAAAGGGTTTTTTATGAAAACACTTTGTAGCGGTTGATTTTTATTGTCAAATTGTGAGCATTTTAAATCACCTATCTCACCCGTTTTTATGTATTTGTTGTTATTATTTCTTGCCTTCCCTTCGGTTATTGTTTTACTAATAAAATCAATAGATTTTTCACCTTTATTGTTTTCTGTAATGGTATAGTTTAAGAAAATGAGTTTTGGGTTTAGTTCAATGTTGTTTTCTGTTACTGGGTAGTTTTTTCTTGAAGTACAAGACAAAATTAATAGTGATATAAGCACAAGAAGTACATATATAGGTTTTGGTAAAAGAATATTTTGGGGCGTTATTTTTTTCAAACCGAAAAATTTAAAAACTTATGTAAAGTTAAGAAATCTCTCGGTTATCAAATAATTAAGTTTGTTGACTTTAATTATTAGTTGCTTATTGAAATTCTAACACCTTCACTATGACTACTAAATTCTGGAGCATACATACTTTGTATGGTTGTTATACCATTGCTCATATCTCCTGCATTGTTAACTCTTAAATCGTATTCAAAAACATAAACACCTTTTGGTAAATAATCAAAAAAGAAATTGGTACTAGCATCTTTAGCGCTTTCATAATAACCTAAACCATCTTGCCATTTGTATTTAGAAATAATGTTTATAGGTTCTAATCCAGAAGCTCTCATGTCTTTCATGTGGAGGAATTCCATGTTTCTATCACTTTGTAACTCTATACGAACGCGTACTAAATCTCCAACCTTTAAGTTCGTGTTTTCTGTAATTTCTTCTCCAGTGCCAGTATTCGTTTTAAGGAATAGTTTTTTCTTGAGTTTTAATGGTGTTTCAGCAGATGTAATTTTATCTAAATTTTCAAAATATTGCCAGTATAAACTTCCCCAAGCAATACCATTTCCTTTTTTAGTCAGTTTTACTTCTCCCATTTCTGGCGCAATTTCAGGAGTATTCCAAGACGTTTTGTAGTAGCCTGTTCCTGCTTCAACTTTTACATTTTCAAGTTTAGAAGCTTCTATTTTTTTTCCGCCAATAACCACATCTACCATATCTGTTACACTTAACCAATCATTACCTTCAAGTAGTAAAGCATAAACAGCTTCGGTTGTGGCTTTAGTAGTTTTCCAACGGTTGGTTTGTTTATTTTTTAATAACCAGATTTTTAAATTGTCTATGGTTTCAAGATTCTTCGCTTCGCTCTGAATGACATGACCAGCTTCTCCAAAAGTTTCAATTAATAACGCTTGCGTTTCAATAGGTGCTTGGTGCCAATACCAAGAGTTGGTGTTGGCTTTCCAGTACATTCCTAGCTCTTCTGATGTAATACTAGTTTCTTTAAGTGATTTTAAAATTTTTGAAGTTGTATTTTTATCTCCAAATCTATGTGATACTAAAGCCATTAATCCTTTTGAGTATAAAGATCTACTCAACCAATATTTTTTAATTTGAGATTGGTAATAAGTAACAATTGTATCAACTTCTTTTGATTTTTTAATGTCAGGAAAAAAGCTTCGCATGTATAAATAATGTAATTGCGTGTAGCTTAAATGGTCTTTACTTAAATCGGTGTCTTTATTATATTTTCTAATGTCTTTGTACTCTTTTATAAATTGAGAGTCTAAATACGAAATAGCTTTAGAAATCATAGATTCTTCGCTATCGCTCTGAATGACATTTAGTTGTTTTAAATGTCCAAAACCATTTATAATATGTTGTGTGATGTATCGGTTTTCACGTCCGCCATTAAACCAAGACCATCCGCCAGAACTCATTTGATTGTTCTTTAGTTTTTTTATAGCAGACTCCAGTTCGTTATTCATTTTATTTAAATCGAATAATAAGGCAATACGTTTTTTTTGTTCGGTTTCACTTTGCGCATCACGTAACCACGGTGTTTCTTGAATTAAAATAGATTTCAATTCTTGGTTTTTTTCTAAGTTAGACAATAAAGCGCTTGAGTTTCTCCATTGTTTAAATACCTCTTGAATTCTTGGGTTTGAATTTGCTATATGCGTTGCTAACGCATTAGCATAATACCTAGAAAAAGTTTGCTCGTTACACTCATAAGGGTATTCCATTAAGTAAGGTAACGCTTGCACCGCATACCATGCAGGGTTGGAAGTCATCTCAAGTGTTAGTTTATGGTTCTTAAGTGTTGTTGAGGTATTAGTTTTTAACTTGTCTAAAGTGAATGTTTTTGTTTGGTTAGAACGAATCCACATGGGTAACGTTTCAGTCACTAACATTCTGTTAGATAATACAGGTAGTGCATTTTGCTCACCGTCGCTAAAATCTCCTGCTTTAGCGATCACTTTATATTGTACTGCTTGCACATTGTCTGGAATAGTTAAATTCCATGATGTTTGTGTGTTTCCTTTAGCGGCAACAGTAAATGGTTTGCTATAACTTGTGTTGCCTAATTTTGTGTCAATTTTGTCTCCGGTAATAGCATCAAATAATTGTAAAAAAGCGTTTCCAGATAATTGTTTTTTAGATAAGTTCGCAATTTTTGTGCTTATGGTAATATTGTCGCCTTCACGTAAAAAACGGGGCGCATTAGGGATAACCATGAGCTCTTTTTGAGTAACTGTATTTAATGTTTTAGTAGCGCTTTTTAAATTTTTAGTATGTGCTAATAATTGCAACTTCCATTTGGTTAACGCTTCTGGTGTTGTGAAACTGAAACTTACGTTACCATCTTTATCGGTTTGTAAATGGGGGAAGAAGAATGCTGTTTCGTTTAGGTTTTTACGAACCTTAACTTGTGTTAATGCATTTGCTGCTTTTTTAGTTGTTATTATTACAACATCTCCTATAGCCGCAGGATATACATCTTTAGCCTTCGAGCCTTTTAATATTTCAATAAAGTCAATGTTTTTAGCATCAATGTCTGGTTTTTGTTTAGAGGGGATCCCATCTACAATGTAAATAGGGAACTCTAACGAATTAACCCCTTTTATAGTTATTCCTGCAACTTTTCCAGCAAGGGCGAGTGATATGTCCTCGTTAACTTCCATTTCAGGAGATTTTGCGATTGCATAAGACTTAGAAACAGCACCAGTAACTTCTCTTTTCTTTTGTGTCCCATAACCAACAGCTACAACTTCGTCTAGAGAAGCATTATCTTCTCCCATTGTAATATTTAACAGGTTATCTTTCTTTATTTTGATTTCTTGGTTGTTAAATCCTATATAACTAAGAGTTAGCTTTTGGTCTTTTTTTACTTTAATTATAAAATGGCCATCAAAATCTGTAGTAGTGCCTACCGTCGTTCCATGAACAATAACAGTTACTCCAGCTAGAGGGGATCCTGTTTCATCATAAATGTGCCCAGAAACAAATCCTGCTTTTATAGAATCATCATATTTTGAGGCATGTTTAACTCTTAAAGCATTTACATGATTATAGTAAATCCAATTATTATTTAAATCAAACCCAAACCAATTCAATTGATCATAATATTGGTCTTTATAATCTATATAAGGTTGTCGTTTATTATAAACTCTAAAGCCTTTTGTTCCAAAACTTTGATGCCCTCGTCCTTGATTATAAGAATAATAAATTGGTTTGTTTATTGGGTTAAAACTCCATGAATGCCCTTTAAACTGATCCAAAGATGCGTCATACATACTTGCTAATAATTCCGCACTTACTTTATCGCCTTTAGAGCCTTTTATTTTAAAACGCCAAGTTTCATCTGTTCCAGGTTGTAATTTATCTCTAAAGGTTGTGGTTTCAATTTCTAAATCGGTTTTAGGATAAGGTATAGAGATATTTAAATTTCCAGATTGGAAACTATTAAACGTTGCAAAACTGTAGCCTATAGAAAATCCTCCAATATCGTTTCTATTTACAGGAATAGATATGCTTTTTTTGTTTTTATTTAAGGTTACAACATGAGTTTTAATTATTTGATGTTTTTTCTCAATATTAACAGTTACTGTTAGATCTTCGGCAGCAGACTCGAGTTTTAAAACAACAGATTCGTTTGGTGAGTAAGAAGTTTTGTCGCTTGAAATACGGAATAATTGATTGTCTGCTAAAGTTTTATCGGTATCACTAAATAATGTTGTTTTTACTTCATCTTTTACTAATTCTCCAAATTTATCTTTACTTTCTAGTGTGATAATATATTCACCAGATTTCCATTTTTTAGTTCTCCCTAATTTGATTGTTTTAGACGTTTCGGTGTTAAAAGATTTGTCTAAAACTAAATTACCTTTTTTCCAGTTTTTAGCAACATGTTCATCATTATAAGCTTCATGTGGAAATAAAGATTTAAAGGTGTCTTTAGACCACGTTTTATAATCTGGAGCAGCCCAAGGGCGTGTTCTTAAAACATGACTTGGAGCTTCAAGTTTGTATATTTTAATGTTGCCTTTAGCGGCAATAAATTCACCGTTAAGATTTTTTGTATCAATGTTAAGTGTGTTATCTTTTTTAGATTTATCAATGGATGAATCAATATTTATATTCGCAATTAACGCATGATAGCCTACATTTACTGTAGTTGTAGCGCTTCGTGTTTCTCCGTTAAGATCGGTAACATCGGCAGTAAGTTCATATTTAAAAATAGGTAAACTTGTTTTGTCTACGCTTGTGTCTGGTAAGGCTTTAAAAGTAATTTCAAATTCCCCTTTATTATTAGTTGTAGTTTCTCCGTGAGTGATTTCTTGAGATTGACTACTAACCTGTGGACGGTACCAAAACCACCAACGCGGATATTCTACTTTGCGGTGTACACGGTATACCACTTTGGCATCAGTAATATTGCTTCCTGCATAGGCTAAAGCATTTCCTTTTACAGTTACAGAATCATTAATTTTAAAAGTTTCGGTAACAGGATTAAACTTGGTTTCAAACTTAGGTCGTTTGTATTCTTCAACAGAAAAGTAAGTATTACTTTCCATATCGTAACTTGATTCTGTATCAAACTCAATATGATATTGTCCAGTTAATCCATTATTAGGTAAAATAAATTCACCAGAAACAGACCCAAAAGCATTGGTTTTTAATTCTAACTCTTTTATTTCCTCACCATTAACATTATATAAAACAGCGTATACGGCTTCATTTGCTACCACTTCAGATTTGCCAATTTCGTTTTTTAAAGCAATAGACTTAAAATGAACGGTTTGACCTGGTCTGTAAATACTTCGGTCTGTAAATAAAAAGGATGAGTAAGTTGTTTTATTTTCTCTGTCTTTATGATTGTTATTAATGTAGTAATTACCAAAGTATGCTGTTTCGTTGTTGCTTACAACTTGAATATTTACATTTCTATACCAGCTATTATCTTTAATTATTTTTACAGAACCATTTTGATCTGTAATATAACTTTTAGAAGTATAACGGTTATGACTATTTTTATAATAAGATAATTTAATCTTAGCATCTTTAATAGGCGCACCGTTATTTCTGTTTATAATTTGAAATGTTTTTTCGGTGTTATCTTCAGTTTCAACCAAAGCCATATTAGTTACCTGTATAGTACTAAATGAGAAAGTTTCATTATCGGGCTCTTTGGAGTTAGTCGCATAAAGTAAATAGGTGTCATTATCTAGTTTTGGTAAAAGTATTTCGGTAGTATGCGTTTGGTAATCGTTTTCATTACGTAATTTATTATCCCAAGTTTTGCTAGCATCAAGTTTTTCAATGAATGCTTTTTGTTCTTCCTTTCTATAAATCTTGTTGAATTTCTCTAGTTGCTTTCTACTAATTTTAAAAGCTTTAAGTTTTAAGAAATCTAAATTTTTATAGCTAATTAGTAATTTAGAATTCTGCTGTATAGGAATAAAATTTTCGGTAGTAATTTGAATAGATTCTTCTAGTATCTGGTTTTTTAAAATATTACATGTATTTGCGCCTTTACTCTCAGGGAAGTTAGTAATAACCGTATTACAAATCTCTAAAGCTTTTTTTGCTTTCCAACGATTAGTATCTCCTGTTTTTGGAATGTACTGAGCACTTTGATTTTTATAAACAGAAGCTATTTCATAATCGTACAATCCAGATATTTCATGAGTTCTTAAATTTTTACTATCCGTTTTTAAAGCATCAATTAAAAGAGATTTTTTATTGTTAAACGTAGCATGCTGTTTTACAAATTTTAAACGTTCAATATTTATATCAGCTAATGCAAAAGGTGTTGCGTTTTTTAAATGAAACTTCGTTAATTCTTTATATATATTTAAAGCGTTTAATTGTAAAGATGTACTGTCTTTAGATTCTATTTTAAGATTAGAAAACGTTTCGGCATCACTTAAATAATCAGTATTATCAATTTCAAACTTATAAGCAGGTTTGGTAATATGTGTTTCATTTGTTTTATAAAACTCAAGTGCATTATGATTTAAGAAATCAAACAACGTAGGTCTGTAAATTCTAGAATCTTTTTGTTGTTTTAATATGTCATCATATTTGTTTAAAGTTTCAAGCTGAAGCATCAAACCATTACTAAGCGAGTTTTTGTAATGCAAATGTATTTCATCAAACAAGGTTTGTAAATCCCAAGTTCTAAAATCTTCAGTATTTACTTTTTCAGACGTTTTAGTTCTGTTATAAAATTTCCATCTGTTTTGTTGAAAGTATTGCCAGTATAATTTTGCCAATATATTTTCCAGTACATTTTTTGTTGGAAACTCGCTAACAGCAATTCTAGATTTAAAATTATTAATAACTTTAAGTTGAGCATCTTCCTCCAAAACCAAAGCAAATTTGCTTTTAAAAAGCATGATTTTAATAAGTTGCGCGTCGTTTTTATCTTTTTCGGCTTGTTTTTCAATAGTTTCAACAACTTCTAGCGCAGATTTAGGTAAACCACTAATTTCCAAACGTTCTACTTTATCCCATAGCTTTTTGTAGTTGGGAGATTGTGCGTTGGTAAAGTTTGAAAAAAGTATAATTATTAAAAAATAAATTGAATGCTTCATGTCTTTAAATTTGTCTCTAAATAACTTTCAAAAGCTGTTCCAAAAAATCATAATTGAGTAAACAGTGTATTTGGATGAGTGAAGTTAACTATTTTGTAGCCATTTTAGAAAGTTTAACTTTGTAAATTCGATCCCATTACTATGAATAAATTTTTGCTCTTTTTTCTTTTTCCCTTTGCGTTGTTTAGTCAGGAAGTATTAGATGGTATTCCGGAACTTTTTAAACAAAAGAAATACGCCTTAGCACAAAAAACTGCCGAAGATTATTTATTAAAATACCCAAACCATTTAAAAGCTATAGAACTGTTGGGAGATGCTTTTGGGTATCAAAAACAATGGGATGATGCCATTCAAAACTATAAAACACTTATAGAAAAAGAACCTAATAACGCTAATTATCATTATAAACACGGTGGAGCTTTAGGCATGAAAGCCTTATCAATAAGTAAAATAAGAGCGCTAAGCATAATTGGCGATGTTAAAGCAGCGTTTTTAAAAGCGGCAGAGCTAGACCCAAATCATATAGAAACCCGTTGGGCTCTTGTGGAGTTGTACATGCAATTACCAGGAATTATTGGGGGAAGCAAAAGTAAATCTCTAAAATATGCCGAAGAACTAGAAAAATTGTCTATGGTAGATGGTTATCTGGCAAAAGGTTATATTTATGAATATGATGACGAGCCCGAATTAGCCGAAGATTATTATAAAAAAGCCATAAGCGAGGGTGGTTCATTAACCTGTTTTAATAAGCTAACTTATTTTTACGAAAGGGAAAAGAAACCCGAAAAAGCCATAAAAAACATTGAAGCAGCACAAGAAAAGCATAAGCGCAATGCACTACATTATCAAATAGGTAAAGTTGCTGCAGTGTATAATATGCAATTAGAAAAAGGCGAGCGGTGTTTAGAAACCTATTTGGATAATTACTCATCCAAAGATGGCGTTCCAAAAGCTTGGGCGTATTATCGTTTAGCGCAAATTCATACCCACAATAAAAATAAAACCGAAGCTTTGAAATATATAGATACAGCACTTGCAGAGCTTCCAGAAATTAAAGTGTTTAAAACACAAAAGGAAACCATTTTAAAACTTTAGTATTTTGGGCGTTACCACAAGGGTCGGGCTTTCGATAGTCGCTTTTTTGTGTTGCATATGTGCAACAACACAAAAAGAGCTCCAACAATACCTCAATCCCTAACGCGGGCAAATTTGTAGAGTTTAGTCTTCTTCCTAATAGTTTTTTAAATTCCGCAAAAATTAGAAACTTTATTTCTTTTAAACTTTTATCTTTGATAATTATCAAAATCAACACATGAACGTACATTTTATAGCCATAGGTGGAGCAGCAATGCATAACTTAGCTTTGGCATTGCATAATAAAGGATATCAAGTAACAGGAAGTGATGATACTATTTTCGAGCCATCAAAATCTAGGCTAGAAGCCAAAGGGCTTTTGCCAGAAATATTTGGTTGGTATCCAGAAAAAGTAAGCAACAATCTAGATGCTATTGTATTGGGTATGCACGCCAAAGAAGATAATCCTGAGCTTTTAAAAGCGCAAGAGTTAGGTGTTAAAATATATAGCTATCCAGAGTTTTTGTACGAGCAAGCAAAACGTAAAACACGTGTTGTAATAGGAGGTAGTCATGGGAAAACCACAATAACATCTATGATTTTGCACGTGATGCATTATCACGGCAGAGATGTAGACTATATGGTTGGTGCACAACTAGAAGGTTTTGATGTAATGGTTAAACTTACAGACGACAACGATTTCATGGTTTTAGAAGGCGATGAATATTTAAGTTCACCAATAGACAGAAGACCAAAATTTCACTTGTATAAACCAAATATTGCTTTGATAAGCGGTATAGCTTGGGACCATATAAACGTGTTTCCAACTTACGAAAACTATGTAGAGCAGTTCAGTGTTTTTGTAGATTCTATAGTTAGTGGCGGAAACATAAATTATAACGAAGAAGATCCCGAAGTAAAACGCGTTGTGGAAACCAGTGAAAACCCTATTAGAAAAATAGCTTACCAAACTCCAGAATATAGAGTAGAAAACGGAGAAACCTTATTGGTAACTCCTGAAGGTGATTTACCTATTGAAATTTTTGGTAAACATAATCTAAACAATCTAGCTGGAGCCAAATGGATTTGCCAGCATATGGGAATAGATGAAGACGATTTTTATGAAGCTATTTCAACATTTAAAGGAGCAAGTAAGCGCCTTGAAAAGATAGCTGAAAGTAAAACTAGTGTCGCTTATAAAGATTTTGCGCATTCGCCTAGTAAAGTTGAAGCAACAACCACTGCTGTAAAAGAACAATATGAAAATAGAACACTCGTAGCGTGCTTAGAATTACATACTTATAGTAGTTTAAATGCGGAATTTTTAAAAGAATATAAAAGTACATTAGATGCTGCCGATGTTGCTGTGGTGTTTTATTCCCCACACGCCGTAGAAATTAAGAAACTAGATAAAGTAACTCATGAACAAATTGCTAATGCTTTTCAGCGTGACGATTTAATTATTTACACCAACCCAGACGATTTTAAAAACTTTTTGTTTTCTCAAAATTTTGATGATAAGGCGTTGCTTTTAATGAGTTCGGGTAATTATGGTGGATTGGATTTTGATGAGGTGAAGGGGTTGATTTTAGTTTAGTGTTTTTTGAGGTTCATTTAATGCAAAGATAAGATTCCGTTTCAATGAACTTTATCGGTTTTTTAACGAAGTTAGCCGAAATTTTTTTACAAAATCAAGTTTTAAAATAATATAGGTAATTTAAATCCAGATGCTCATTTTGAATCAAAATCCAGAATCAATCCATCACAAATCCAATTAGCAAGCGCATCTCTATTTTGGTAATTAAGAATACGTTTTTCATCTTTTTTGTTTTTTATGTTTCCAAGTTCAATATGCACCATAGGCGGTAAGGTGTTTTTAATTAGGTATAAACCTTTAGAAATCAGAGATCCAGAATAAAATCTATTAGGTTGGTATTTGTAGTATTTCTGCTTAAAGGTATTATGAATGTTTTCGGCTAGTTTTTTACCGCTTTTACTATGGTCATGGTGAAAGAAAAAGACATCAATGTTTTTGCTTTTACTTCTACTATCAACGTGAGTTAAAATAAGCCTTTGGTAGGCGCCTTTATGTGCCATATATAAATTATTAACCGCTTTTGTGCGTTGTACTAAGCGTAGTTTTTGACTTTTAGGAATAGCATTTTTAAGATAACAAACTTTATCATAATCAATTTCAAGTATGTGTTTATCTCTAATATGGACTACCTATCTTTTGTCGGACACTTTTTTAAAGATATATTAAGCAACTTTTTTAAATTTGTTGTGATAAACTATTTCGGTTTTTAATGTTTAAAAAAACTTTCTGCTACTGCATTGCCCCAACAATTTCCTTTTCTACTTAGAATGTCTACCTTTAACAGGACAAAAAAATACAGTCTATAATCTTAGGTTTGAATTATGGCAAAAAAGTATGAAGATGAATTTAAGTTAATGATTGTAGAATTATTATAATCAGGTCAAAGTGTAAATTCAGTTAGTAGCGAATACAATCTCAATGTTAGTATAATTCGTAATTGGCGTAATTATGATGAAGAAAACTTTGGTAATTTCACCACTTACTTCAGTCTTATCAGAAGAGCAGTGGACTACCTAATAAATTTGGTATAAATTCCTAAGCCACTTTTTTATAATTTTTTACTCTGATTTCTAATTCTTTTTCTGCTGGAGTTTTGTAGTCCAAAGACGAATGTAATCGTTCATTATTATACCATTTCATATAT
>CALKXS010000011.1 GCA_938003745.1 uncultured Algibacter sp. | reverse complement strand
TTATTCTAAATTTAATTTGGTTTGTAAATCTACTGTTTAATCTTTAAGGTCGCAATTTGTGACCTTAAAGATTTCTGAGTTTTATCCCATAGGATGCAGTTTCTCTATTTGTTTAGATAAATCTTCGATGTCTTCACTTTGGTAGCGTTCTATGGAATCAATCCCCTTATGTCCGCTTAAATATTGTGTTTCCCGAAGTCCATGATGTTTAA
Organism: uncultured Algibacter sp.; assembly: GCA_938003745.1. Classification (GTDB taxonomy): domain Bacteria; phylum Bacteroidota; class Bacteroidia; order Flavobacteriales; family Flavobacteriaceae; genus Postechiella. Next base: position 6,880 of record CALKXS010000011.1, on the reverse strand, counting down.
TCCAGCATACGATTCTGCTTTGCCTTAGTTGTTTCAAGGATTGATAGTTAAACTCTAATGCTTTGGTTTGTACAACCAATGTTTTATGGATTTGTCCTAATTGTTTGGCTAAACGTTTTAAAGCTTTCCCTTGTGGTAAAAATAGTTGTTCGCCTTGTTCTCTATAATTAGTAATGTAATTATGTAGTGGTATAATTTGATGGGCTTCCAATTGTAACGTTCTACTATTTTTTAAATATTTTCCTGATGCTATATAAATGCTACCTTTTTCTAAATCTATATTTTCTACTTTTAGATTTACGAGTTCTTTGAGTTCTAATCCTTGATAAATAGTAAGACTGAGTAATAATTTATCGGAGTATTTATAATAATTAGTTGCTGTTACTTTATAATGCTTGTAAAGTGTATTTAGGTCTTTTTCACTTAAATATAATTTAGCTTCTTGTTTTCCACTTCTCAATCTTACATTGTTGGCTATGTTAGGTAGTTCTTTATAATTATAATAGAGTTCTATAGATTTTAGGTGTTTATTAATCATCACATTGCTTTTTCCTTGTGCTTGTAAATAACCTATGTAATTCATTAAATGGGTGTATTTAGTTTTTTGTAAAATGAGTTTGTTTTCTTCTAACCAATTTTCATAATACACAGCATTTTTACTGTAATAATTCACTACTTCTTTTACGTAATCTTTGTTTTTCAGATGAAGATAAAACGTGTCTTTTTCCATAATTCATTATTTTACTAAGCCATCTTTCAGAGTAATCCTAATATATCTTTGTGTAGTTTGTAGGTTTTGGTGTCCTAAAAACTGTTTGATATGTTCTATTTTTATGCCTTGTTCTAGGAGATGCGTAGCTATACTATGGCGTAAACAATGAGGCGTAATTGTTTTTGTAATTGCAGTAGGTTCTAAAATTCTTATTAAGCTTCTCCTAACTGTTTTGGTGGTAAAATTTTTAGTTTTACTGCCTACTAAAAAGTAATATCCATTTGGGTTGATTACAGGCCTTGCATACTGTTCGTAATCTTTTAAAATACTTACTACTTTGCTGTGTATAGGTACATATCTTCCCAGTCTTGTTTTTCCTGGTTGTACATACAAAAGCTGTTTGTGATAGTCCAGGTCTTTTACACTTACTTTGGTAACTTCTTCACAACGCAGTCCACAACTGTAAAGCAGATGTAACATGGCTTTATCTCGCATTCCTATTGGGGAAGCATCTAAATTTTTAAATAGTGCGTGTACTTCTTTTTTAGTGAGTATTTCACGAACATTTGGTATTTGCTGTTCTATGGTTACTGCACTAAATCCAATGGTATAGTTTTCTGTGTTTTGAATGAACTTGTTAAAGTTTTTTATAGCTAACAAACAGCTTCTAATATAGGTTGTAGATAAACATTGCTTGTTTAGTTTTTTGTGATAGTTTTCAATGTGGCTGGGTTCTATTTGGTAAATGGTCGTAATTTGTAAGCTTTGTAATTCATTAAAAAAATAACGAAGTTTATAAGTGTTGCTTTTTACGGTGCTTTTTGCATAGCCTAATCGAATGAGCCATTCTTTAAAAGTATCTATATAATTTTGGTAATAATTATTTAAAGGCCTCTCTCGTTTTTTGCTATTTTCACTATCCACTATCATAACAAACTCTATTTTAGATTCTTAGGCGGGCAACTGTAGTTATTATCCACTTGTTATACAGTATTATCCACTAGCCACCTAATTTTATTTTTTTAATTTTTCTAAGATTTCATCCAAAGCTGTCATACTATTTTTAAGATTTTCGTATTCTTTAGGACTAATAACCTCATATTCATAACCTTGTTTTCGTGGATTTCCTCCAATTACTTTTATCAGATTATATCTGCTTAAAATGGATAAATAATATTTTACATTACTGGGGTTCATTCTAAAAGTTTTTCTAACTTCATTATTGTAAAAAGTAGTTCTACTTTCTTTTTTTAAATGCTTTTTTACACGCTCAAAAAAGTCTCTGCAACCTTTCGTTAATTCATCACTTTTGGTAAGTAATACATCTTTCAATAGTCGATTGGCTATCTCTATATCTTCAATGGTGGTTTCTATATAATCGTCTTTTTTATCTCTTTGATATTGGTGGTAAAAGGTTACGGTTTCTATAAATGCTAAGTAATGCGCATTGGTTCTTAAGGGTTTAAATACAGTGTCGGGGATTTGTAATTGTGGGGCGTAAGGGTTACGAACTTTTATAGGTTTTAATACACTTTGTACATCTTTTAAAAATTCTTTATTTGCCTTTTCTTGAACTTTATCTATTAAACCTGCAGATAGATTTTGTTGGTATTTTATAATGGCTTCTTTATGTTGTTTACTATTATCTAAATAGATTAATATACTTCGGTTGGCATTGTCTTCATATATTTTTTCTTTGGTGGTTGTTCCAGCTAATGTAATTGGCCCTTCTACCTTTAATGTGATTGTTTTTAAATTTCCTTTAACATCTTTAATAGGTAAGGTTTTACTAATGTGCTTTTTGCTCATTAATTCTCTAATGGCATATAATATCTTATCGTCTTGTGCACCGTCTAAATCTTCTATGAGTACGAGTTTGTTTTTTAGTTCGGTTCTATCAAAATAGTAGAGGGCATTTTCACTAAGTGCTGTCATTTCTAGTTTTTGGTCTTCGGGGATGAGTTCGCTTATTTTTTCTTGTAAATAGGTTTTTCCTGCTCCCGAAGCTCCTAAACTTATAATGTGTAAGGGTTGTTCTCGTAGTCTGCTTGTAAATACTAAATACATTAAAAGTCGGTTATCGACTTCGCCTACTAAGCCTGTTTCCCCTATTAGTTCATTGGTTTTTTGTAGTAGGTTCTTGGATTTTAAAAAAGCTATGGCTTTTTCTTTCCTAATAACACTTAGTGTCCGTTTTTGTGCCAAATCTGGCTTAGCCAGTTCTATTTGTTTTAGTCGGTAATTTTCTAATGCTGTTATTAGATTATACAAAGTATGCTGCACTTCTTTTGTGCCTAATTCTAGTCGCTCTGCTAGTTTTCTAATGAGTTTGGTAACATCATCATCGTTGTATAAATCGATGTTGCTTTGGCGTAAAGTGTGTAATGCACTTGGATTGTCTTTCTTTTGTAATCGCAGGGTTACTTTTAGTTTGTCTAGGTTGTGTAATGGAATGCCACCTAAAACAGCTACTAACAACAATCCGCTTTGGTAAGTGATGTATTCGGGGTTATCTGTGTTTAAGTCGTTGGTTGTTTTTAGTTGCTGGTTATTAGTTTGTTTTACTTCGTAAATGATTTGTCTTTCTTTTATTAAATGATTGAGTATTTCTGCTTCATGTCCCTGTAACAAACTATTAATGTCTTCATTGTCTAGTGTATTGACTTTGGCAATAGTTACAGTTGGTAACAACTCGTGTAATTTTTTACTTATTGCTTTATTAGCTTCTCGTCCTGCTGTATCTCCGTCAAAAAAAAGGATGATTTCTTTTAGCTTATCTAATTGACCCACAGCTTCACTGTGTTCGCTTGTTAATCCATTTGTTCCGTATAGAGCTAGTATCGTGTAATCTGTATATTTTAATAAGGTCGTGGCATCAATAATAGATTCTGTTAAAACTAATGTGGTGGTTTCTACAGGTGGATAATTGGGGAATAAACCTTGGCGATTCGCTAAGTAATAATGTTTGCCTGTCGATGTTATCGACCTGCCATAGAAGGACACGGTTTTGTTTTCTGCATTCTTTAATGGATAAACAATACAATTTTGAAGTTTTGGATAATGCTTGCCATTAAAACCTTGCTCTAAATAGACATCGCTTAAACAACGCTCTTGTAAATAGCCGACTGCCTTTTTACTACGATACAAATTTTGTTTCATTTTGGTAAAAGCTTCCTCTAAATCTAATCCAAAAGGATTAGGTTTTGTTTTTGAGAGTGTCGAGGAAGCTTTTGTGTTTGTTTCTGATACATTGGTTAGTGTTGCTGCTTTTTTTAAAGCTTCATGTTTACTTAAATTTTCTTTGTCTTGGATAAATTGGATAACATCGCCTGTTTTACTACAACCAAAACAATGATAGGTATTCGTTTCTGAGTAAATTCTTAAACTTGGCGTGTCGTCTTTGTGGAATGGACACTTACAATGTTTGTTTTTTAACTCTAAACCATAATGATTCAGTACCGTTTCTATATTTAATTGCTCTTTAATGTCCTGTATTTCCATACTTAAAAATATTAGTAGCTAATTTGACCACAAAAAATATAAAATTAAGTTTCGATAAAGAAAACATAAATGTAGCTAAAATAAAAACATATTGTAAAAAGTTGTATTTATCAATACATTTGTAATATGGATATTGCTGAGAATATTAAAAACATACGAGAAGAGAAGAGCCTTAAACAAATTGAGGTTGCAACTCATATAGGTGTAGATAAATCTGCTTATAGTAAAATAGAAAAAGGTATTAGAGCTATTTCTGTGGAAGAGCTTTATAAAATGGCTCAGTTATTTAATCTAACTACTGATGATATTTTAAACTACGATGGTAAAATACCTAAAGAGGTTATTATTGAAGATAAAACCGTCATTGAGCAAATGCGCCTAATACAACAGCTAGACGAAGAAGACAAAAGCACCATCATGAAAATTATTGATAAAATGCTTACCACCAAAAAATTTAAAGACTTCTTTAATAAAAATGTGGCTACGCTTTAAAATAACAAAAACCTCCTAGAACTATTGTCCTAAAAAGGTTTTTATCCAGACTGTGAGGATTCTCTACAACAAAAATTAGCGTAATTCTAACACTTTTTAAAACACAAAAAAACCTCTTAGAATTCTATCTCTAAAAGGTTTTTGTTGTTTTTCTTACTCGTACCGCCACTAGCTAGAAAATCTAGCGGTAGCCATACTACGGAATAGCGGGGGTTTTAATTATACTCCTTCTCTTTAGATTCAATAAAACTAGACTCCCAATCAGAAAACCCATCATCATTAACCATTCTACGTTCTACCTCTGTCCAAACTGTCTCACCAGAAAGTTGTTGATATAATATCACCTCAAAAGATGAATTCTCTTTTGTACCATAAGTTGTCACCATTCCTTCATCTGTTCCTTCTGTAAAAGGCTCTAAATACTGTTTATCTATAAAAAACACCCATTTGGAAAATTCGATTAATTTAACCTTATCTTCTACAAGTAAACGATGTATAGCAATTCTAACATTATTGCTACCACATTTATTATTATACCTCGATGGACATGGTAATGCTGGTTTTGTTAACTGGCTCATAACCCATTCCTGCCCACCATCTTTATGAATCATGGATAAACTAAATTCTCCATAGATATTAGTTTGCGCCCCACCTAGTGTAGGATCTGGATTATACCAATCTCTAGCACCAACAATTCCTAATGAGTTAACATCCATAACTTGAAATTGATTTTTATCTATTTCATCAATAAAGTTAACTTGAGCTTTAGCTTTTTCACAACTTAAATTAATAATTACTATTATTAAAAATACCAATACTTTTTTCATAATGTTTTTTAAATATTATTATAATTGAGGTCTAAAATACCCTTTCCATCCTGCATGATTAGAAAGAGCTCTACTGTCCACTTTATACTGAGAATTTCTCACTCTGTTTTTCCCTTGTGCTTTATTAAATGTATTTTCTTCTCTACTTCCTGATGCGCTAAGCGCTTCAAGTATAAATATTGTTTTATTATCATCAGAAATACCAGTTACAACCCCTGTGTGCCCTCCGTTAGATGCTCTCCAAACAAAAATATCGCCTTTTTGTGGAACAAATTTTTTGCTTTTCTTACTTCCGTCAACAAAGGATATGTTATCATTACCCGTAGCTTCTCTAAAGCCTTCTTCATTAGTCATAGACCATGTACTAATAGATTTTACACCATTTGTAACCCCTAAAGCTTCTAAATATCTAGATACTAATTCCGAACAGTCTGAAAACTCTAATGCCGCAGTTGTCTTCTCTGTCCTTAGAGCAAAGCTCTCAGGTATTTTATATGTATGACCCAACAAATCATCTTTTATTTTTTGAATAGCATCGTCTATCTTTTTGTCTTTAGGGTCTGGAATTGGGGTAGGGTTTTGGTCTGGGCTACATGTAGCCCAATGCCAAAAGTGATTTTCTTTTTTAAAGCAGTCGTCATCATAATCGCGCTCTGTATTACTGGTATATCCATCTTTACATTCGTTACATTGTTTTTCTGGAGTACTGTTCCAGTTCCTAAAGCCGTCTTTATCGTTATCTATATAACAGGTTACCTTGCCTTCATTAGCATCATTAGTACAAATACCACACTCGTTTTTGGTTTTTAAATTAGTATCACCATCATCACAATCTTCCGTAGAATTAGGGTTTGTTCTACTAAGTTTAGAATCATTCCCTACATCTGTTGGGCATTTGTTTCCCGAGCCTTTTACATACCAACCATCTGTGTCTTTGTCTTCATAAAATGGTAATCCATCTGTATGGCAACAAGGGTCTTTAGGACAACCATCTCCCTCGCCATTGCCTTCATTTTTTGTCCAACCATCTCCTGGAGATTCACTGGTATCTTGTTTTTCTGTATACCAACCATCACTATCCTCATCTTTGTACCAAGTTACTGCTTTTACAACAGTATTGTCATTATCATCACAATCCTGTACACTTACGTGGAATTTTTCAGTTGAAGATAAAAATAATAGAACCATTTTTTTTTGGTGCTTTTCTTTTTTTTATAGCACGTTTTAAAAATACAGTTTTTTAAGTTAATCGTAAGGTTTTATTTTCAATTGAAGAAAAAGACAGTTTAACAATTCCGCACAGGTCAAGTCCAGATGTTTTGCAAACAGCCTCTGTACTTGCCCTGCT
>CALKXS010000010.1 GCA_938003745.1 uncultured Algibacter sp. | reverse complement strand
TGAGTTCGTACATTATAATAAGATTGTAAAAATCAATGGGAACTTTGCTATTTATCAGGTTGTAAACTCAATAACAAAAAAAGGAAACAAGATTTTTTGATTATAGTATCGTTCAATAAACCCGAAAAAGCGCAAGAAGAGCACAAACAACGCTGGCAAATTGAAATGTGTTTTAAAGCCATGGCATCTAGTGGTTTTGATATTTAAAAAACACATTTACAAGATATCGAAAGAATAGGGAAATTGATCTTACTGGTAATGATTGCTTTTGTTTGGTGCTATAAAATTGGAATATACTTGCATCAAATCAATCTTATTACAATCAAAAAACATAACAGAAAACCAAAAGTATCTTTAAATATGGACTCTCTTTTGTAGCTAGTGTTTTGCTAAACTCTGAAAATCAAAATGATAATAATATATTTCGGTTTTTGTAATGTACTTAGTAAAACAGTTTTAAAATAGAGTTTCTTTTTTATAAAATTGAAAGTTGTTAGAAGTGGAGTTGCTTTATAAATGAAATAATATTTAGAAAATATAGATAATGATATGATACGCAAAAGACCAATTTCAACAATAATGACTCATCAAGTTATTTCACTTGATAGAGGAGATAGTTTTAAAAAAACTACAACTTATTTAAACAATATAAAATAGGACATATCCCCGTTGTTTCAGGAAATGTCTTATTAGGTATATTGGGATATTCTGATTTGATTCGAGTTAATTTTGATGATGCATATAGTCAAAAAAATAACGCTATCGAAATTTCAGAGAAAGATATGTTTACAATAATGAGGTGATGATTAAAAAAAATATTAGTGTCAACACATCTAAAACAATAAAGGAAGTTGCAGAAATCTTTTCTAAAAGAGAATTTTACGCACTACCCGTTGTAGATGATAATCAATTAGTAGGCATAGTTACAACTACAAACTTAATAGATGATTATAAGATAAAACAGTTTTAAGAGTTAGCAATTGCTTTTAAACCTTTTACTGTCTCTATTTGGTTATCGCTTTTAAATACATAACTACCAGCAACTAAAATATCTGCTCCAGCATCAACTAAAGTTTTAGCATTTTTATTTGTTACACCACCATCTATTTCTATTTGAGTAGATGCTCCTTTACGTATAATTAATTCTTTTAATGCCTTAACCTTATCATAAGTGTTTTCAATAAAACTTTGACCACCAAAACCAGGGTTCACACTCATGATACAAACCAAATCAATATCTTTAATAACATCTTCTAAGACATTAATGTTGGTATGGGGATTTAACGCTACTCCAGCTTTCATACCTTCAGCTTTTATAGCTTGAAGTGTTCTGTGCAAATGTGTACAAGCTTCATAATGTACAGTAAGAACATCACTTCCAAGATCTGAAAATGTTTTTATATAACGATCTGGATCTACAATCATTAAATGTACATCAATAGTTTTTTTCGCATATTTTGCAATGGTTTGTAAAACTGGCATACCAAATGAAATATTTGGTACAAATACGCCATCCATAATATCAATATGAAACCAATCGGCTTTACTATTGTTTACCATTTCTATATCACGTTGAAGATTAGCAAAATCTGCTGCTAAAACTGAAGGAGCAATTAATTTAGAACTCATATTGATGTGTTGTTTTTATTTGCCGCAAAAATAGTTGTTTTGTTGTTTGGTTGTTTACTTACTATCAATAAAGTTTTCAACCATGGTTATAATTTTATTATCTACCTCTCTTAGCCATTCTAAATACTCCTATAGATTACTTACTCTACGTTTATTATCAACTATAGTAAAACCAGAATTATAATCTTCAAAAATAGGTTCATCAATTGAAGTGTTTATAACTTTAAAAATATTTTTGTGTCTAGAGTCAGATTTAATTCTATTTAAGGTATAATAAACAATAACTTCTTCTCCTTCAAGAGCCTGAATAAAGTTTTGGTTCTTTTAAATAAAGAGTGTTAAGTTTATATAAATCGGTAGTTTAGATTATTATAAAAAAATGAACTCGCAGTAATCAGCCGCGAGCTCTTTCATCAATCAAAAAACGAACAGTTATGTTGTAACTGTTTGTAGTTGTAATTTGGTCGTAAAAAGTTTACTAACCTAAATATGTTTTTAATATTTTACTTCTAGACGTATGTTTTAATCTACGAATTGCTTTTTCTTTTATTTGCCTTACACGCTCACGAGTTAAATCAAAAGTTTCCCCAATTTCTTCTAAGGTCATTGGATGTTGGTTTCCTAAACCAAAATATAAACGAACAACATCAGCTTCACGAGGTGTTAATGTTTCAAGAGCTCTCTCTATTTCAGTACGTAAAGATTCATGTAATAATTCTCTATCAGGATTTGGAGATTCACCACTATTAAGTACATCGTATAAGTTAGAATCTTCACCTTCAACTAAAGGGGCGTCCATGCTTACGTGACGTCCAGAGTTTTTCATAGATTCCTTAACATCATTAATAGTCATATCCAATTCTTTTGCAATTTCTTCGGCAGAAGGAGGGCGTTCATGACTTTGCTCTAAAAAAGCAAATGTTTTATTGATTTTGTTAATAGACCCAATTTTGTTTAATGGTAAACGTACAATACGAGATTGTTCAGCTAATGCTTGAAGAATTGATTGACGAATCCACCATACGGCGTACGATATAAATTTGAAACCACGAGTTTCATCAAAACGTTGCGCAGCTTTAATTAAACCTAAATTACCTTCATTAATTAAATCGGGTAATGTCAATCCTTGGTTTTGGTATTGCTTAGCTACCGATACTACGAAACGTAAATTAGCTTTTGTTAATTTCTCTAAAGCAATTTGATCTCCAGCCTTGATACGTTGTGCCAATTCAACTTCTTCGTCTGCAGTAATTAAGTCAACTTTCCCTATTTCTTGAAGATATTTATCTAATGAAGCGGTTTCTCTATTGGTAACCTGCTTGGTAATTTTAAGTTGTCTCATCTAAAGTTATCCTGAATTTAATTGTGAATAAATAGGTCGTTCAATAGTTATACGCACAAATGTTCCACTTTGTTACAAAAAAAATAAAATATTTTTAACTTCTTCATTATTTAGACTCGTAATTCTTTAAAAAGTCACTTTAATTTTATTTTTTGTCACTCACATAAACAGGTTTAAAAAAATGTAGTAGATAATAACTGGTGGACATAAAGTTTATATAAAGCCATAAGAAGAAGAAGAAGTAGTAGATGTACCATGATATATAAATATTGTACGATACATTTATAGGGTATCCAGCCTAAGATGATTTCAATGAATTTCTAGGGAAAGATATTATATTATTGAGTAGCGATACTTTGTAAAATAATTTTAGTCAAATAGAAATAAAAAAAGCCTGTTTCAAATTAAGAAACAGGCTTTAATATTATAATTAGAAAGAATTAATCTTCTTTCTTATTTTCTCTAGGTTTTCTATCGTCACGACGATTATCACGTCCGCGATTATCTCTACCTTTGTTATCACGTCCACCAGAACGGTTATTATCTCTTGGTGGTCTTGCTACATAACCTTCAGGTTTTTCTAACAATGCTTTACGAGATATTTTTTCTTTGCGAGTTCTTGGATCTTGTCCAAAATACTTGACATTAAAAACATCGCCCATATTAACAACATCGGTTACGTTTTCAGTACGTTCCCAAGCTAATTCGCTTACGTGTAATAAAACCTCGTTTCCTGGAGCATCCATATATTCAACAACAGCACCAAAATCTAACATTTTGATTACTTTCACTTCATATGTGTTACCAACCGTTGGTTTAAATAATAACGAGTCTATTTTTGCTATTACAGCATCAATACCTACGCTACCAACACCTAAAATTTCAACAATACCTTCTTCAGTAACTGGATCTTCGTTAATAACGATAGTCGTCTCAGTTTCTTTTTGCATTTCTTGAATTACTTTTCCTCCTGGGCCAATTAAAGCACCAATAAATTCGTTAGGAACTCTACGCGTTACCATTGTAGGCGCATGTTCTTTAACGCTTTCAGCAGGAGCAGCGATAGTATCAGTAATTTTACCTAAGATATGTAAACGACCTTCGCGAGCTTGTTTTAGCGCATTCACTAAAATTTCGTAGCTTAATCCTTTAATTTTAATATCCATTTGGCAAGCCGTAATACCTTCAGTAGTACCAGTTACTTTAAAATCCATATCTCCTAAGTGATCTTCATCACCTAAAATATCAGATAAAACAGCATAACGATCACCATCAGAAATTAATCCCATAGCAATTCCAGAAACAGGTCTTTTTAATTTAACACCAGCATCCATCATTGCCATTGTACCAGCACAAACAGTTGCCATAGAAGAAGAACCGTTAGATTCTAATACTTCAGACACCACACGTACTGTATAAGGACATTCATCAGGAATCATTCCTTTTAAACCACGTTGTGCTAAGTTACCATGTCCAACCTCTCTACGAGAAGTTCCTCTTAATGGTCTAGCTTCACCTGTACAAAAAGGAGGGAAGTTATAATGTAAATAGAAATTCTCTTCACCTTCGTAAGATGGCATATCTATTTTATTAGCATCTCTAGATGTTCCTAAAGTTACTGTCGCTAAAGCTTGAGTTTCTCCACGAGAAAAGATTGAAGAACCATGCGTAGAAGGTAAATAATCTACCTCACACCAAATTGGTCTAATTTCATCAGTCTTTCTTCCGTCTAAACGAATGCCTTCGCTTAATGTTAACTCACGAACAGCTTCTTTTTCTGCCTTACTGTAGTATCCTCCAACAAGGTGTCCAAATTCTTCTATTTCTTCCTCAGTAAACGAAGCTTTAACTTCTTCTTTTACTTCAGCAAATGCAGCACCACGTTCTACTTTAGAAGTCCCCTTCTTAGCAATAGCGTAACATTTATCGTAAGCTAAATCATGTATTCTTTTTTGTAAATCTTCATTTACTTCAGCAGTTGCGTATTCACGAGTTTCTTTCTTGCCTACAGCTTCAGCTAAACGTACTTGAGCATCAATCTGCACTTTAATCGCTTCGTGAGCAAATTTGATAGCATCTGCCATCTCTTCCTCAGAAATCTCATCCATTTCACCTTCAACCATCATTACAGAATCTGCAGAAGCACCAATCATCATTTCAAGATCAGACTCAGCTAATTGCGCACGGGTTGGGTTAATAACAAATTCACCATTAACACGAGCAACTCTAGCTTCAGAGATAGGGCACTCAAATGGGAAATCGGATAATTGAATGGCAGCAGAAGCTGCTAAACCAGCCATAGCTTCAGGCATAACATTCTCATCATGAGACATTAGTTGAATCATCACTTGCGTTTCTGCGTGATAATCTTTTGGGAATAATGGACGCAAAACACGATCCACTAAACGCATCGTTAAAACTTCACCGTCACTTGGTCTAGCTTCTCTCTTAAAGAAACCTCCAGGGTAACGACCAGCCGCAGCAAATTTTTCTCTATAATCTACCGTCAAAGGTAAAAAGTCAACATCTGCTTGTTTGTAGTTGGAAACAACTGTACATAATAACATACATTTTCCAGATTGCACGACAACGCTACCATGAGCTTGTTTTGCTAATTTTCCGGTTTCGATAGAGATTTCTCTACCGTCGCCTAGGTCTATAACCTCTTTAAAAACTTGTGGAATCATAAATTTTTTAAATTCTAATTAAACAATGGTCATTGTGTTGTGTGTAGTTGTTGTGTGTTGACCAATGAAAAACTGTAATCAGCTTCTTCAATACGTATTTTATACCCTCACGTTAGAGTTATGCTATTTGGGCGTTTCCTAAAAAGGTCGGGCTTTCCGTTATACCTTTTTTGAAGAAAAATCAAAAAATGATATCACTGCAATCTCTAACGCAAAAAAAAACAAAAAAACCACGCTAAAAGCGTGGTCTTTTATATTTAGATTATTTTCTTAATCCTAATTCTTTTACTATCGCACGATACCTCAAGATATCCTTCTTAGTTAAGTAATCCAGTAAGCTTCTTCTTTTACCTACTAGCATTACTAAAGAACGCTCTGTATTATAATCTTTACGATTCTTTTTTAAGTGCTCTGTTAAGTGTTCAATTCTTTGAGTAAATAAAGCGATTTGTCCTTCTGCAGAACCTGTATCGTTTTTATCTTTACCGTGCTTTGCAAACATTTCTTGTTTTGCTTCTTTTGATAAATACATTCTAATATTATTGTAAATGATTGTTATGTACACGAAAGCCTTTCTTTCGAACGGCAAATATAGTAATTTTTAATGATTCACAAATATTTTAAATAAAAAGACCTACTAAGTAAAAAAACTTAGCAGGTCTTAAATTTATTTTATAAAGCAATTAAGCTCTCAATGGTTGATTTGAAATTAAATCAATGTATTGATTTACCTTATTTTTAAGTTCTTTTCTATGTGTAATAAAATCTAGGAAACCATGCTCTAATAAAAATTCAGAGGTTTGAAATCCTTCTGGCAATTCTTTACCTGTAGTATCTCTTACAATACGTGGGCCAGCAAAACCAATTAAAGCTCCTGGTTCGCTTATATTAATATCTCCAAGCATTGCAAAAGAGGCTGTTGTTCCTCCTGTAGTTGGGTCTGTACATAATGAAATGTAAGGAATGCATGCATCTGCTAATTGTGCTAGTTTTACAGATGTTTTGGCTAATTGCATTAAAGATAACGCTGCTTCCATCATTCTTGCTCCTCCAGATTTAGAAATAACCATTAAAGGTACATTATTTTTTAAAGAATAGTCTGCAGCACGAGCAATTTTTTCTCCAACAACACTTCCCATAGAACCACCAATAAAAGCAAAATCCATACAGGCAACAACTAAGTCTTTTCCTTTAGATTTTCCTACAGCTGTTCTTACGGCATCTTTTAAGTTTGTTTTTTCTTGAGCTGCTTTTAAACGATCTGGATATTTTTTAGTATCCTCAAATTTTAAAGGATCTTTAGATTCTAGATTTTTATCTAGTTCTTTAAATTCATTATCATCAAAAAGAATCTCGAAATACTCTTTACTTCCTATACGAACATGATAACCATCTTCTGGACTTACATAAAAATTTTGTTCTAATTCTTTTGTGTCAACAATTTTACCTGTTGGTGATTTATACCAAAGACCTCTAGGAGTATCTTTTTTTTCTTCTGTTGTTGTTTGTATTCCTTTACCTGTTCTTTTAAACCAAGACATAATGATTTCAAATTTTAGATTTACAATATTTAGATTAAACAATCTAATACATTGTGGATTGCGTTAGGGATCGAGGCATTTGTTGAAGCTCTCCCATTTTTTTTGGGAAGCGACCGCCGAAAGCCTGACCACAAAATTAAACCTTTTTTTAATTTTTGGGTAACGCCATAGCCATTTTATTAGCTAAATAATGTTTTTGTATTTGTTAAGTGGCGTATTTAAAGGATGCTAATAAAAAAGACCTTGCATGAATACAAGGTCTTTTATTATTATTTGTAATAAATTACTTTAATTTATAAAGTGTTTACACAGTTTAAGTCTTCAAAAGCTTTCTTTAAACGCTCTACAAAAGTAACTTCTCCAGCACGTAACCAAACTCTTGGGTCATAATGTTTTTTGTTAGGTACATCTGCACCATCTGGGTTACCAATTTGAGCTTTTAAGTATTCAGATTTAGCTCCCATGTAATCACGAATACCTGTCATGAATGCATATTGTAAATCTGTATCAATGTTCATTTTGATTACACCATAGCTAATACCTTCTCTAATTTCTTCTACTGTAGATCCAGATCCACCGTGGAATACGAAATCAATATGATTTTCTTCAACACCGTATTTCTTAGTAATAAATTCTTGAGAATTTTTTAAGATTTTTGGAGTTAATTTTACGTTTCCTGGTTTGTATACACCGTGCACGTTACCAAATGCTGCAGCAATAGTGAATTGATCACTAACTTTACTTAACTCTTCGTATGCGTATGCTACTTCTTCTGGTTGTGTGTATAATTTAGAATCATCTACATCTGTGTTATCTACACCATCTTCTTCACCACCTGTAATTCCTAATTCTATTTCTAAAGTCATGCCCATTTTAGACATTCTTTCTAAATAGTTTTTACAAACTTCAATGTTTTCTTCAATTGGCTCTTCTGAAAGGTCAATCATGTGAGAACTAAAAAGAGATTTTCCAGTTTCTGCAAGATGCTTTTCTGAAGCGTCTAATAAACCGTCTATCCAAGGTAATAATTTCTTAGCACAGTGGTCTGTATGTAAAATTACTGGAACACCGTAAGCTTCTGCCATAGTGTGAACATGCTTTGCTCCAGCAATAGCTCCTGCAATTGCAGATTGTTGATTGTCATTACTTAACCCTTTTCCTGCGTTAAATTGAGCACCACCGTTTGAAAATTGAATTATTACTGGTGCATTTAATTTTTTTGCTGTTTCTAATACACCATTAATAGTATCTGAACCAATTACGTTTACTGCTGGTAATGCATAACCATTTGCTTTGGCATGGTTAAAAATTGCTTGAACTTCTTTACCTGTAGCTACACCTGGTTTTATATTGTGTCCCATTTTATTTATTTAATTGATTAAAAATTTTTAAAGCACCAAAAGTAATCAAATTTTACATATATGGTATTGGTTTTTTATGAGGAAAAACTGAATAAGAAACGAAAACGTTATAGTGTAATTAAATATCAAAAGGGCTTAGAATGGGTAGTTTATACCTATGTTATAAGTGGCATTTGAGAAATTATAGTCATTAAACCATCGGTTTTCATTTTGGTAAAAAGGGTCGTATGTTTTAAAGCCAACGTCAAAGCGGAATACGAAAAAACCAAAATCATAACGTAAGCCTAATCCAGAACCGATAGCAATATCTTTTAATGAATTGAAATTGGTGAAAGTAGCATTTTCATTTTCTACATCATCTAAAACATTCCATATGTTTCCCGCATCAACAAAAAGAGCGCCATTTAAATCACCAAAAATATTAAAACGGTGTTCCATACTAAAAGCGATTTTTAAATTGGCTTCGTTAAACTCATTTGTGGTTTCAGAGCTTCCTGGACCTAAGCTATATGGTGACCATGCTCTATTGTCATTTGCACCTCCAGCAAAGAAACTTTTTGAAAACGGAATATTGGTAGAGTTTCCATAAGGAATAGCGATTCCAACAAAACTTCGGATAGCAAAGACATTGCTTTTTCCTAAATCCCAGTGTTTAACATAATCTAATTCTGTTTTTATGTATTGCGAGTAGGCAACATTAAATAGTTCGTAACGATCGTTATCATTTTGTTTAACTCCAAAGAGTTTTGAGGCGTTAGCTAATAAATTTCCTGCAGATTCTAATTTGAATCTGAATATAGAGAAATCTTCATCAACCAAATTTTTACGATTATCTCTAGTAAAACTAAAACTTGAAGATAGAATTAAGTTGTTTTCTGTTAAACGGTTTTTACGTTCGTTAATGGCAGAAATTGTTTTATAATCATCATCTATTGAAACTAATGGTGTATTTCCAGTAATAACATCATTTATAAAAGCATTTATAGATTCTATTACGTCTGGAGATAATGTATCATAATTTTGAGACTTCGCAATACTGTTTAGAGTATTGAATGAGTTTGAATAGATATCAAAATAGTTTCCTGGATTTAAATTTCTAACATATTGCGCATTAAATAAATCTAGTCTATTGGTTACTTTACTATTGGGTCTCCAATTATAATTAAATGCACCAGTTAGAGTTTGCTTGTCTAAACCAATATTGGTTTGACTAGATGCAGACATACTTATTCTTGTACTTGGAGACATGTGTTTTGGTATTATTTTTTCTGTGTTGAAAGGAAAAAATAATCTAGGAATGGTAAGGTTTAAATCTATTCCTAATTCATTAATATCGAAAAATTTTGAGCGTTGACTACTGTCTCCTTCTGAAGCGCCAATAGATGTAAATGCTGATATCTCAAAAGTTTCGGCGCCTTTAAAAACGTTTCTAATTGATAAACTTGGGTTTATTGAAAAGCCAACAGTTTGTATATTGCTTTTTGATATTTCGGCATCAAAACCTAGACCAAATTTTTTTAATGGTGTTAAATATATATTGGCAGTTAAACTAGAATCTAAATGTTCTATATACTCTATGTTTGGGTATTTAAATGTTCTTAATTCACTAAGGTACCTATAGGTTAAAGATCTGTCTTTAGCTCTAAAAACACTATAGGGGTTTATAAAAACGGCATCGGTTAATGCTTTAGGTTTGTATTTTAGTTTGGCATAACTGTAAAGAGTGTAACCTTTGTATGAAACTGAATCTTTATATGGTTTACCTTCATTAACATAAGCATTATCTGTAATAATATTTACTCTATTAACTTTATATATTTTAAAAGGTTCTCGTCTTATAGAATCTTGTTCTCTTATAGAGCGATTTAAAATATTAAAATTAACATTTACTTTTTTGTCTGTACCAATAGTATCAATTTCCACATTAATATAATCTTGATTAAAATGAAATACTCCAGCGTTTCTTAATTCGCGAGTTATACGGTCTCGTTCTAACTCAAAGTTTGTTGTTTTGTATTGTTCATCTTGTTTTACAAAGGCGTTGTTTTTGAACTTTTGGTATAAAGAATCTATTGCTGGTGTTGCAATTTTTGTTGTTATTGAATCTAGTATAAAAGGCACTCCTGTTTCTACTTGGTATTCAATGGTAGCTCGTTTATTTTCTTTTTTATTGATTTTGTATGATGTTTTTACATCAAACCAACCATTGTTTTCGTGATAATCTTTTAGACGTTTTACAGATTTTTTTGTTTTCTTTTCATCAACAATTACAGGAGTTTCTCCTGTTTTTTTTAACCAATTATTAAACCCAATAGATGATTCTTTAACTTTGTCTACTTGTTTTTGAGATAGCTTGTTTTTTAAACGATCTCTTCTTTTTGGCTTTTTGTCTAACCAAGCTTCAAAAAGGGAGTCTTTATTGGGGCGAGCGGTATTGTATATATGGAGACGTAGCGGTATGTTTAAAATTTTTCTATTTGGCTTTTGGTCTAATAAGCTGTTTATAGTTTCAGCGTTATCTGTTTTATCATTAATCTTTATTGTATTATTGGTAAGCAAATGATCACCTTCGACAACTCGTTTTACAGTATCGCACGAGGTATAATGAGATATAATGAACGTATATATTAGTATTTTAAAAAGGTGCTGTTTCAAATGAAATAATAATTAATTCTAATTACACATCTACTTTAATTAAAACGAAATAATAAATGCTTTTTTTGAGCTCAAAAATACTAATATTAATGTTAAAAAAATATTTAAATAATTATGTTAGAGATAACCTTAACAATTTTTTTTTATTTTCTTTATAATCTAAATTAAAAGCATTAATATTCGGTTAGAATGATATCAAAAAGTCAAATAAAATTAATAACGAGTTTAAAGCAAAAAAAATATAGATTGCTGCATAATCTTTTTGTAGTTGAAGGCATTAAAACAATAAAAGAATTATTAAAATCTAATTTGGAGCTTCATATATTATATACGACAGAATCATTCAATATTGATGCCAAATATGAAGTTTTAATTAGTGAAAAAGATCTAAAACGAATTAGTTTCTTAACTACACCAAATACAGCACTAGCAGTTTTTAAAATTCCAGCATCTAAGTCTGTTGAAGAAAACGGAATTGTAGTAGCTCTTGACGATGTGAGAGATCCAGGGAATTTAGGAACAATAATTAGATTATGTGATTGGTTTGACATTACAGAATTAGTTTGTAGTAAAGCTACGGTAGATTGTTATAATCCTAAAGTTATTCAAGCTACTATGGGGTCTATTACTAGAGTTAATATTAGTTATGTTGATTTAACGGCGTATATTGAACAAAGTAAACAACCTGTTTTTGGAGCTTTTATGGAAGGTGAAAATGTTTATACAAAACAATTATCGCAAAAAGGTATTCTTGTAATGGGAAATGAGGCAAATGGTATTTCTAAAGATATTGAAAGCTTAGTAAGCAATAAAATATCAATTCCTCGTTTTGGAGATTTACAGGCTACCGAAAGTTTGAATGTGGCAACTGCAACTGCTATTTTATTGAGTGAATTTAAAAGGGGATAAAATTAAGTGTAAAAATTAAAAGACGATTTTAGTTAATTAAATTACAGAAAGTTCTAACAACAATTACTGAAACGTAAAGTTTATAAAAACACCTCTAGTTTTCATACTACTTATATTACTTGTCCATGGGCTATTAGGATCTTCGTCTCTAATCAGCTCATCTCCAATACCAAATAAACCACGAATAGAAGGTGTGAATTTAAAATTATAGAGGTAAAAATCTATTCCAAAACCAAGTTCATAGAATAATGAATTTTTAGTTGTTCTAAACTTCCCATTGCTATTATCATCAGGATTATCTTCATTACTTGATAAGTTTAATGCTGTAGATATTCCGCCAACAATAAAAGGTTTGAAATTATTAACACGCTTTGTAGATATTTTTACAAGTAAAGGAATGTGTATGTATGTAGATTTAACCTCTCTAGTTAAATCACTGTCTTTAAAAGTTATTCCATCAAAATGAGAAGAACTGTAAAATAAATTTCGAGTAGTAATTAATAGTCCTGGTTCTAGACGTAAATCAATAAAACTATTAACTCTAAGATTACCTATAAGCCCTACGTTAAAACCAGCAGATCGTTGTACATAAATGTCTCTTGCATCTTGTTTGTAATCAAAATTAAAATCGTAATTATTAAAACCTAAAAAATAACCCCATCTTAAAAATTTAAAATCTGTTGTTCCTCTACCTTGGTTGGCATCATAAGTGATTTTTTCTTTTTTAAATAATTGCGCATTTGTTGTTTGCACTACAAATAAGAAAGCTAATAATATAAATAGGTTCTTCATATTTTTATTTTGACGCTACATAAATGGTAGCTACACCAAAAGTTTGCGGTAAATCTTTAACATTAATAAACCCTGTTTCTTTTAAAATATTGTTCAAGGCTTCACCATAAGGAAAAACAGAAGCGGATTCACATAAATATTTATAAGCATTTTTATCTTTTGAAAAGGCTTTTCCTATTAAAGGGAGGATATTTTTTGTGTAAAAATTATAACCTTGTTTATATGGTGTTTTATCTGGCATTGATGTTTCTAAAATAACAAAAGAACCACCTGGTTTAAGAATACGCAGGATTTCTTTTAGTCCGTTTTCTAAAGATTCAAAGTTTCTAACACCAAAAGCAACAGTAATAGCATCAAAAGTATTGTCTTCAAATGGCATTTTTTCAGAATCACCTAAAACCATTTCAATTTTAGAGTCTAAACCTTTATTTTTTACTTTTTCTTTTCCTATATCAAGCATACCTCTACTAATATCTAAACCTACAATTTTGGTCGCATTAGTTTCGGCAAGATTTATAGCTAAATCACCAGTACCTGTAGCAATATCTAAAATAGTGTCAGGGTTACTTTCTTTTATGATTTTAACAACCTTTTTTCGCCATTTAGTATCAATACCAAAAGAGATAACACGATTTAACCCGTCATAATCACCAGAAATGGTGTCAAACATTTTTGTTACTTGTTCTTTTTTACCTAAATCACTATCCTTATATGGTTTAATTTTCGACAAATCTTTAAATTTTTCACAAACCTACATATTTATTTTCAATTTGAAATGTCAACTTAAACGCAAAAAGACTTCTATTACTGTTTTAGAGTAAGATTTTATGAAATTAATTAATAAAAGAAATAACATTTTTTATGACTTTATAGATATTAATAATGAATGGCAATATTTAATTGTAGTATATTTGCACTACTTTTTATGATTAATCACAGATGAAAATAATTATTGCTGGAGCTGGTGAAGTAGGGTTTCACCTAGCTAAATTATTGTCTTATGAATCTCAAGAGATTACATTAATAGATACTAATAAAGATAGCTTATCATACGCAGACACTCAATTAGATATTAAAATTATTAAAGGTGATGCTACTTCTATTTCTATATTAAGAGAAGCGCGCGTTAACAATAGTGACTTGTTAATTGCTGTAACAGCATCTGAAACTACTAACATTACCGTTTGTGTTTTAGCAAAACAATTAGGATCTAAGCGTACCATTGCTAGAATTTCTAATACAGAATTTATAAACCATAAAGATGAAGTTGGTTTTACCAAATTTGGTATTGATGAGTTAATTTCTCCAGAAGCTTTGGCGGCTTCAGAAATAGAACTATCTTTAAAATCATCGTCCTTTAATGATAATTATGAATTTGAGGAAGGTGCGCTTACCATGGCAGGATTAACATTGTCTAAAGAAGCATCATTTGTTGGTAAATCTGTAAAAGAATCCGCAGATATTTTTCCCGAGATACATTTTGTTCCTATTGCAATTCAACGTGCAGGGACTCAATATACAATTATACCTCGAGGAGATACTCGCTTCAAAGAGGGTGATAATGTTGTTTTTATTACATCTGAAGGTGGAGGGGAAGAGTTATGCAAGCTTACAGGTAAAGTGAATCACGAAATTAAAAACGTGATGATTTTAGGCGGAAGTCAAATAGGTTTCAAATCTGCTCGTTTTTTATCTGAAAAAGGATTTAATGTAAAGTTATTAGAACAAAACAAAGATCGTGCTTTTGATATTGCCGATGAATTACCTGAAGTTTTGGTAATTAATAGCGATGGAAGAAACGTAGATATTCTAGAAGAAGAAAATATTGGAGATATGGATGCTTTTATTGCTGTAGGTGATAATTCTGAAACCAATATTATGTCCTGTTTGGTGGCTAAATCTAAAGGAGTTAAAAAATCTATAGCTTTAGTAGAAAACATGGATTATTTTGAATTATCACATTCTATTGGAATTGATACTTTGATAAACAAAAAGCTTTTAGCAGCAAACAATATTTTTAGATATATAAGAAAAGGAGAGGTTGTAGCTATGACCAAACTTAGTAATATGAATGCAGAATTACTAGAGTTTGAAGTTAAAGCAACGTCTGCCGTTTGTAATAAACGTATACGACATATAGATTTTCCAAGATCTGCAATTATAGGTGGTGTTATTAGAGACGGAGTTGGATTAATAGCTTTGGGGAGTTTTAGAATTCAAGAAGGAGACCGTGTTGTAGTTTGTAGTTTACTACGCTCTATTAAAGGTGTAGAAAAACTATTTTTATAAGTATTAGCAAATGAAGTTGAAACTTAATTATGAAATAATTTTCCATTTTTTAGGACTGCTAATACTTTTTAATGGTGGGTTTGTATTACTATCTGCTTTAGTAAGTTTTTTGTATAAAGACGGTGTAACAAGCGAATTATTTATTTCAGGAATTTCGACCTTAATTATAGGGGTAGTTACTATGTTTTTTACTAGAAAGCATAAAAAAGAAATGAATAAGCGTGAAGGTTACATTGTTGTAAGTTTCGGTTGGGTTATTATGGCGCTTTCAGGTACCATGCCTTATGTGTTAACGGGTTCCATACCTTCATTTTCAAGTGCCTTTTTTGAGACAATGTCTGGGTTTACAACTACAGGAGCATCTATTTTAAATGATATAGAAAGCGTGCCAAAAGGGGTTTTATTTTGGCGTAGCTTAACACACTGGATTGGAGGTATGGGAATTATTGTTTTAGCTATAGCCATATTACCACTTTTAGGAATAGGGGGTATGCAGCTTTTTGCGGCCGAAGCTCCAGGGCCAAGTGCAGATAAATTACACCCAAGAATTACAGACACAGCAAAGCGTTTATGGCTTATATATTTTGGTTATACAGCTGCCGAAACGATATTGCTTCAAGTTGCAGGTATGTCTTTCTTTGATGCTATAAATCACTCTATGTGTACCTTGTCTACCGGAGGCTTTTCAACTAAAAATACAAGTGTTGCGTATTGGAATGCAGAACCTGTAATTCAATATATTATTATTATTTTTATGTTTATTGCAGGAACTAATTTTATCTTAAGTTATTTTGCTTTTACAGGTAAAGTGCAGAAAATAATTAAAGATGAAGAGTTTAAATTATACTTTAAATTTATTGCTGTTTTTACAATTATGGCAGCATTAATTATTTATTTTAGAGCAGATGCTTCCTTGTCTTCTATAGACCACCCAATGGTTTGGGGAAAAGAAGAAAGTTCATTTAGGCATGCCTTATTCCAAGTTATTGCTATTATAACAACAACAGGTTTTGTAACTGCTGATTATACATTGTGGACACCCTTTTTAATAGTTTTCTTTTTTGGTATTATGTTTCTTGGTGGTTCGGCTGGTAGTACCTCTGGAGGTGTAAAAGTAGTTCGACATTTGTTATTAATAAAAAACGGATTTATAGAGTTTAAAAGAGCGTTGCACCCTAATGCTATTTTACCAGTTAGATATAACAAAAAAGCGGTTTCTGGAGATATTGTTTTCAACGTCTTAGCATTCTTTATTTTATACATGCTTTCGTTTATTATAGGTGCTTTGGGGTTTTCTATGATGGACATAAATTTTGATGCCTCAATAGGGCTCGCTGCTTCCAGTTTAGGTAATGTAGGGCCAGCTTTAGGAGATTTTGGACCCGTAAATAACT
Source organism: uncultured Algibacter sp. (assembly GCA_938003745.1). Classification (GTDB taxonomy): domain Bacteria; phylum Bacteroidota; class Bacteroidia; order Flavobacteriales; family Flavobacteriaceae; genus Postechiella. The sequence goes on along the minus strand of CALKXS010000010.1, from coordinate 14,902 downwards.
ATTCAGCATTACCTGCTATTGGTAAATGGTGGTGTAGTTTTTTAATGCTTATAGGGCGTTTAGAATTGTTTACGGTTCTGGTATTGTTTACACCTTTCTTTTGGAGGAATAGATAAAGTTGTAATATTTATTTGGGCTTTTCGTTACAAGTCTGCGTCTTATTCCCCCACCGCGAACTTTTCACTACAATACCTAACGCGTGTATAATGCTAGCTAATATTTTAAAACCGGAAGTTATTTTTGGGTGGTTAGTTTGATACAAAAAAAATGTTTCGTTTCAATGAAATTTATTGGTTCTTAAATGTAATCGATTAATTTTTCTGACAAAATCAAGTCGTCTGCAAATTTATAACAGATTAAAATAATCAATAAAAAAGAGCTATGTGCTTGATTAAGATATAGAAAACTTTAGTACTTTCTAGTTAATAACCTAGAAAAGTAACCAATATATTAAAGCTAAAACAACTATAATCCAAAAACAAAATTGGGAGAATCATCATCTTTATCAAGAGCACTAACATCTTTTTTAGTAATACTAGTATTCCAAACGTATACGTTTTTTAGATTTTTTATGTTAATAAATATTTCTAAACGGCTTTATTAATTGGACTGCCTAATAAATTTAAGACAAAATTTTTAAGCCACTTTTTCATTTTTAATTTAAATATTCTTGTTCTATTTCTAAAGGAGTTTTATACTCTAAAGCAGAATATAATCTTTTGGTGTTATATCATTTTATATAGTGATTAATTACATAATGATCGTCAAAAAATGATTTGAACTTACATCTGTAAACACATTCATATTTTAGAGTTTTAAAGAAAGATTCTGCTACTGCATTATCCTAACAATTCTCTTTTCCACGCATAGATTGGGTTACCTTTAAATTGTTTCCTAATAAGTTTTTCATTGTAGTGAATGCGTATTGAACTCCTCTATCTGAATGAAAAATATGACATTCTGTAATCGCTCTTCTTTTCTTTACTAATAACCATGTTTTATAAATCGTATTTTCAGTAGTCATATCGTCACTTAAAGTCCAAGCAATTAATTTTCTATCTGCCAAATCTATAACCATAGTAAGATAATACCATTTCTTATCTATTCGTATATAGGTAATATCAGAAATTCATTTTTTTCCTAATTGAGTACTTATAAACTCTCTATTTAAAATGTTTTTAGGAATTTCATAGGAATGATTTGAATCAGTAGTAATTACATACTTTTTTCTCGATACGCTTTTCAAACCTAATTTCTTTATTAAAAACGATATGTAAGAACGACTATAATAAATGTTTTCCCTTTCGAGAGATTTTTGGATACGTCGACTACCATAAATATGATTACCCTGTTTAAAAATAGCAGTAATTCTATTTTTTAAATGTTTTAAACTCTCCTTTTCTTTACTTATGTCTTTTGTTTTTGGCCAATTATAAAATGCACTATTGCTTACTTTCATGCATTTTCACATCCTCCCAGCAGGGAAATAATCTTTATTTGATAAAACAAATTCATATCTCACTTGTCACTGATGGAGAAGATGCTTACCGCCTTTTATTCATCTTCATACTTTTTTGCCATAATTCAAATCTAAGATTATAGACTGTATTTTTTTGTCCTGTTAAAACATTCCAAAATTGAAAGTGTATAAAAACAAGCATGGGATTATTGCGTTTTATAAATTGTGTGATGACCAGTTTTTTAGGAGAGAAAGGTTTTTGAATTGATTTTAAATATCTGTATGTATTTACATCTCTTCTAGTGCCAAATTATAGTCATACTGCAAGTCTTCATGCAGTGTGCCAACAATTTTTGTAACTAGCGCAATTTGTCTGTTGTATATGTTTTGTAATTGTGTACTTCGTTTAATACTAGGCTTGAAGTCTTTTTGTTTTTGGCAAAAGTAGAGGAGGAGTTCTACTTCGGTTTCCTTATTCTTAGAGTAACGAATATATTTTTTGGTGTGTGTTAGTATTTTACGCATGCTTTTTCTAATATAAAAAAGACTTTTAGTATTGATGAGTTCAAATTGCTCATCTATATGAGTTTTTACACTTTCTATATAACCAACTTCATTTGAAGCTTCAAATAATAAATAGGTAAGTAGTTCTTTATTTTCCTTTTTAAATCGACTTAATTTAAGACATAATTCTTGAAGTTCACTTGTAGATAAGTGATTCAGTTCTTGTTTAATCTCTTTTAAAGGATATGCTTTCATGGAGATAAATATAAATAAAAGCCTTTTAAAATGTAATAATGAAAGGCTTAGTGTAAATATATTGTTTTTTAGTTTATCTCAACTTCGGAAAATCATTTTCATCAACTTCGTGCATGACGTTATAAACTGCTTCAAAAATATCCTCGGCTGAAGGTTTTGAGAAATAATCACCATCATTACCATAAGCTGGTCTGTGATTTTTAGCTGTTATAGTAATAGGTTGGCTATCTAAATGTTGATATCCATTTTGAGTGTTTAATATTTCGTTTAAAATATATGCAGAAGCTCCACCAGGAACATCTTCATCTATAATCATTAGTCTATTCGTTTTAGCTACACTTTTTGCAATGTCATGATGAATGTCAAAAGGAATTAAAGATTGGATATCTATAACTTCTGCATCAATACCTACAGATAATAATTCTTTTGCAGTTTGTTCAACAATACGTAATGTAGAGCCGTAAGATATCAATGTAATATCGTTTCCTTCTTTTAAAGTTTCAGTAACACCAATCGGGGTTTTAAAATTTCCCATGTTGGTTGGTCTATTTTCTTTTAATCTATAACCATTCAAGCATTCAACAACAAGAGCAGGATCATCACCTTGTAGTAAAGTATTGTAAAAACCTGCAGCTTTAGTCATGTTTCTAGGAACAAGAACATAAACGCCACGTATTAAATTTATAATACCTCCCATTTGAGAGCCAGAGTGCCAAATACCTTCTAGTCTGTGACCACGTGTGCGTATAATTAAAGGAGCTTTTTGACGTCCTTTTGTTCTGTAATGCAAGGTTGCTAAATCATCGCTAATTATTTGTAAAGCGTAAAGGATGTAATCTAAATATTGAATCTCTGCAATAGGACGTAAGCCTCTTAATGCCATACCAATACCTTGTCCTAAAATGGTCGCTTCTCTAATACCTGTATCAGCAATTCTTAATTCACCATATTTTTCTTGTAAGCCTTCTAGTCCTTGGTTTACATCACCAATATTCCCTGTGTCTTCTCCAAAAATTAAAACTTCTGGATGCTTTTTGAAAATAGCATCAAAATTATCTCTAATTATAGTTCTAGCATCAACTTGTTCTATATCAGAAGTATAAGTTGGTTTTATTTCTGTAACGTTTAATGCAGATTTATCTGTTTCACAATATAGATGTGAACTGAATTTAGGTTGCACTTCATAAAAATAGGTATTTACCCAATCGGATAATTTTTGTTTTTCAGTATTTGTCTCTCCAATAGTATATCTTAAAGCCTTTCTTGCACTTACTAAAATTTCTTTACGGGTAGGTTCTGCGATAGCATCTAATTCTTCTTTAATTTTAGTGATAAATACACGATTTACACTTTTAGGAGCAACTTGATTAAGAACAGAAATAAGTTCTTTTTGTTCTTTTATAACCGGACTTAGGAACGTGCTCCAAGCTTTGGTCTTACTTTGTTTTACTTCTATATTTATGGTTCTTTCTAATGCAGTAAGTGTTTCATTATTAGCGATACCGCTCTCGATAATCCACTCACGCATTTTGGTGTTACAATCGCGTTCTTTTTCCCATAATAAACGATCTTTATCTTTATAACGTTCATGAGAACCAGACGTTGAGTGTCCTTGAGGTTGTGTAAGTTCTACCACGTGAATTAGCACAGGAACGTGCTCTTCCCTTGCTATAACTGAAGCTTCTTCAAAAGTTGCTACAATGTTGGCGTAATCCCAACCTTTAACACGTAAAATTTCGTAACCTTTATTGTTTTTATCGCGTTGAAATCCTTTTAAGATTTCTGATATATTTTCTTTTGTTGTTTGGTGTTTTGCATGTACCGAAATTCCATACTCATCATCCCAAACACTAATAACCATAGGTACTTGTAAAACTCCTGCAGCATTAATAGTTTCAAAAAATAAACCTTCACTAGTACTTGCATTACCTATAGTTCCCCATGCAACTTCGTTTCCTTTAGTAGAGAACCTAGAAGCATTGATATCCTTTTCTAGTCTGTAAATTTTAGAAGCTTGTGCTAAACCTAATAAACGAGGCATTTGCCCAGCGGTTGGAGAGATGTCTGCGCTAGAATTGTATTGCTTAGTTAAATCGTTCCAATCTCCATTTTCATCTAAACTATGCGTTACAAAATGACCTCCCATTTGTCTACCTGCAGACATAGGTTCTAGATCTAAATCTGTATTGGCATATAAACCAGCAAAGAATTGCTCTGGTGTTAATTCACCAATAGCCATCATGAAGGTTTGATCTCTATAATACCCAGAACGCCAATCTCCAAGTTTAAATGCTTTAGCCATGGCAAGTTGTGGAACTTCTTTTCCGTCACCAAAAATACCAAACTTTGCTTTACCGGTTAATACTTCCCTACGACCTAATAAACTACATGCTCTGCTTTGTACAGCAACTTTATAATCGTTTAAAACTTCAGCTTTAAAGTCGTCAAATGACATGTTGTTTTTCAAATCAGGAATAGTTTGCATAGTTCTAAAATCTCACTTCTCGCAAATTTAGTTAAAGTTTATGGTTTTAGCAATTCTTATATCTTCAAAATATTAAGTTATTTTTAAAAATATAATTATTTAAACATATTTTGATAAGGATAATTTAATAGAAACTATTTTTTTTTATTAAAAACATAATAAGGGTAAAGGGTTAAAACCACTTCCGTCTGAAAAGCCCAAGTAATGATTTAGAATCGACAGTGAACTTAAATCGGATACTTCGACTATAATTTGGTTGACCCATTTCCCATCCTAAATTAGAGTATACAGGAAGGTAAATTTCAAAGTAGTCTGTAACAAGGTTAATTCTAATTCCAGAATCATAAACGAATTTAGCGCTATTAAGCTTGTTTTTTACAAACCCAAAATCTCCATAAGCTAAAATATACTTCCATAATGTTGTGCTAACATTTGCTGTTGTCATCCATTGATTGGCATATGGCGTATTTAATTTAGATTTAAAGCCTCCTTCAGCAGCAATATATTGTTGACTATAAATACCGCTATCTTCAGATCGTCCTAAATATGCATAATCAAAAAGGTAATCAGTAGGTCTATCTAATGCAAAACTAAAATAATTGGAATTTATATTATTGTTGTTACTTAAAAAACTGCCTCCAAAAAAGCGAAGATTTAATTGGCGATTACTCTCAAATAAACGTCTGTATTCATAATTTAATGATACTTTACTAAAATTTCTCCCTACTTGAAAATCTGTATACCAGCGACTAAAGTTTATTAGGTTGTCGTTTGAATTTATATAACGTGCGTTAAAAATTCTATAATCAGGTTCTGTTATTAAAGGGGAATTATCTCTTTTAGTATTGACATATCTTAACCTAAGAAGAGATTTTTTGTTGGATCTAAAGTCTTTATCTTCTCTAAAAAGAAATGTAATAGAAGGCGTAATTTGACTTACAAACAAGTCTTCAGCGTAAGATTTATAGCTTGCTCTAATACCGTAATTAATAGAATAAAGATTATTATTTTCTATATTATGAGTCATTGAAGCAGCCATAGAGCCAGTAAAAGATCTAGATTTTAAGGAGTAAGTAGGTTCTATTTTGTAAGATAAATGTTTTCTTAAAAGTGTACTGTTATACAGTTTTGTACCTAAAGTAATACCATCATAAATATTATTAAATTCTACAATTGGCATAAGAAATAGCTGGTTGTAATTTGGGTCTTCGACATCTTTAAATAACCTAAATTGTAAAGGTTTATTATTAAAAAAGAAGCCTTTAAGTGATTTCCAGTTATCTCTTAAATTGTATTCAGGAATAACATTATTGTAATTTAACACTAACTTGTTAGCATTGTTTCTTGGAACCGTAATTCTTTTTTCTCCTTTAATATTTTCAACCCAAAGTTTAGATATAATACTATCATTATTTAAAGTATATAAAGATATAGGCATAGAATTATCACGCTTATTCTTGATAGTTAAAGTAATAGAATCTTCAGATTCTATGACTTTTTTTATTTTAAAATCAATCTTTTTTCTTGTTGTGATGTAATCTTTGAAAAACCAATCAACATTTTTTGAAGTATTAGATTTTATATGCTTTTCAAAAACTTTTGTTGATGTTTCTTTAAGTTTATTTTTTTCTAGAAACGATTTAAGCGATGTTTCTATAACACCATGATTAATAAAGTCATCTAAATATTTAAGACCAATACCAGCTTTGTATTTTCCAGATATATTTTTATTAAATTTTAATAAAGAATCCTTTTGCATACTTATAGGTTGATCTCTATTGCTTCTTGCCATAAGCATAAAAGCAAGTGTGTATTTGTCATTATAATTTAAGTCTGCCGCATGAAAAGAACGTATACCCCAAAAGTTTGCTAAAGACCCTAGAAACTTCATATTTGGATAATTCTCTTCAACATATTTCATTAAGAAGTAAACTTGAATACCATCTTTTAGCCATTGGTCTTTTCTAGGGTTTATAAGAAGTGTGTTTTCTAAATGATTATGAAGTGCTATTTTTAAAAGTTTTAATTCGAATTTAAATTTGTCTGGATATGCATGAAAGAACTTTGGTAAAAAATTTAGACTATATACAGGATCTTTGGCATTATCAATTTCAGTTAAGAGTAATTTTTCATGTGGGTAATCCCCCAGGTTCTTTAAAATATAATTTGTTATCTTTTCGGTAATTAAAATTTTGTCTATTAACTCTAGGTTGTCTTCTGTGATATCAGAAACTGTTTCTAAATGGTCAGCCTTTAATGTTTTAAACTTTGAGTTTTTACTTAAAAATAGCTTGTCATTAACCCTGTTTTTTCCAGAGAGTGTAACAATTTGGTTTTTATGACGTTCTTTTGTGCTAATTACATTTAATTCAGAAGTAACTTTATAAAATTTTGGACATTCTATTTCTAAAGTGATATCTGCTTTAGGGACAAATAAATCATCTAAATTTTTATTGCTAAAATATTGCCATTCACCGTTGTAAATTGCAGGTGTTATGTACCAATACCTTAAATTAAAATCACCTTCTGGCGTTATGCCGTAACTGGTAAATTTATCACTAGGAATTTTTGTTGTATACTCTAAATTGATAGTATACGCTTCATTAGGTTTTAAAGGTGTTTGTAATTCTACTTTTAAAATGTCTATTTGATTTTTTAATTGTTGAAAAACTAGATTTTCACCATTTTGTTTGATAGACGTTATTACAGAATAGCCTCTATCTTCATTCTTAGCTAAATGGAATTTATTGTTGTATTCATCTGTTAAACGTTGTGCTAATGGTGTTTTCTTTGTAAAATAGCTATTACTCCAATCGTTTAAGTATATAGTATTTAATAAATCACTGGATTCATTTTGATAATGAATGGTTTGTGATATTTTAATTTCACGAGTTTCTATATTGAAATTAGCTTTTAGGTCAATTTTATTTTGACCTAAAGCTATTATACTAGTAAGAAAGAGTAAGTAACTTACAATTTTAATTTTATTATTTAGCATTATAAAAGTTCATATTCATTTAAGGCGTTGTACAATATACTAATTATGCTTGATTTATTTGATTGATGAATGATAAGCTTTTTAATGTAACTACCTTAACGTATAAAACATAAGAAATAGTATTAAAAATTAGGACTTAGCCCAGATTCTTTATAGAATGCATCAAGTATAGAGATCACTTCATTTTCAGTGTCTACTAAATGAATAAGGTCTAGGTCTTTAGCACTAATGTTACCGAATTTTTCTAAAAGAGTAGATTTTACCCAATCCATAAGTCCAGACCAAAACTCTGTTCCTACTAAAATAATCGGGAATTTTTCAATTTTATGCGTTTGTATAAGTGTTATGGCTTCAAATAGTTCATCTAAAGTTCCAAAACCACCTGGCATAACAACAAAACCTTGAGAATATTTTACAAACATGACTTTTCTAACAAAGAAATAATCAAAATCTAAACTTTTATCATGATCAATATATGGGTTGTCATGTTGCTCAAAAGGTAATTCTATATTTAATCCTACAGAAGTTCCTCCTCCTAAATGTGCACCTTTGTTACCAGCTTCCATAATACCTGGTCCACCACCAGTAATAACACCATAACCATGGTCTACTATTTTATTTGCTACTTTTACAGCTAAACCATAGTATTTGTCTTCTGGTTTTGTTCTTGCAGATCCAAAAATAGATACACAAGGTCCTATTTTACTCATCTTTTCAAAACCATTAACAAATTCCCCCATTATTTTAAATAAGGCCCAAGAATCGTTTGTTTTTATTTCATTCCAACCTTTATGATGTTTTTCACTTCTCATATTTTATTTTTTTAGTTAAATCACTAACGCAGAGTTTAGTAATTTGTTATTATGAATATTATTTTAAAGTATACGCAGTTGCATAGCACTCAAAGCTAATAAAATTAGTTTTGATTATTAAACTATTCTTACTTTTAAGTAAATAAATAACCTTATTTTAATACTAAATTAAGCTTGAGAGAGCTCTTTTTTTAGAAATCTAGCCGTGTGACTTTTTTTATGTTTAGCAACAATTTCTGGTGAGCCTTCAACAATAACTTCTCCGCCGCCTTTTCCGCCTTCATAACCTATATCAATAATGTGATCTACAGTTTTAATAACGTCCAGATTATGTTCAATAATTAAAACTGTATTTCCTTTGTCGGCTAATTTATTTAAAACAATCATTAATACACGAATATCTTCAAAATGAAGCCCTGTTGTTGGTTCATCTAAAATATATAATGTATTTCCTGTATCTCGTTTAGATAGCTCTGTAGCTAGTTTTATACGTTGCGCCTCTCCTCCAGAGAGTGTTGTGCTTTGTTGCCCAAGTGTTATATAGCCTAAACCAACATCTTGAATCGTTTTTAGTTTCTTATAAATTTTAGGAATATGTTCAAAAAATGAAACCGATTCATTAATGGTCATATTTAAAACATCACTAATAGATTTTCCTTTGTATCTTATTTCTAAAGTTTCACGATTAAAACGTTTGCCTTGGCAAGTTTCACATTCCACATAAACATCTGGTAAGAAATTCATTTCTATAACGCGTAAACCTCCGCCTTTACAAGTTTCACAACGCCCACCAGCAACATTAAAACTAAAGCGACCAGCTTTATAACCACGAATCATGGCTTCGGGAATTTTAGCAAATAAAGCTCTTATTTCACTAAAAGTGCCAGTGTAAGTAACCGGGTTACTTCTAGGTGTTCTACCAATAGGAGATTGGTTTATATCAATAACTTTATCAATATGCTCTAAACCTTTAATGCTTTTATATGGCATTGGTTTTTTGACACCATTAAAATAATAGGCATTTAAAATAGGGTAGAGTGTCTCATTTATTAAAGTCGATTTCCCACTACCAGAAACACCAGTGACTCCAATCATTTTTCCTAAAGGGAATTTAACCGATACATTTTTTAAATTATTACCAGTACAACCTTTAATCTCTAAAGTTTTACCATTTCCTTTTCTGCGTTTTTTAGGAATTTCAATTTCTTTATTCCCATTAAGATAATCTGCAGTAAGCGTATTGTGCGTTAATAATTCTTCAGGTGTGCCAATACTAATTATTTTACCACCAAATTTTCCAGCTTTTGGCCCTATATCTATAACATAATCGGCACGCTCAATCATGTCTTTATCATGTTCTACAACAATAACAGAGTTTCCTATATCACGTAATGATACTAGAGAATTAATTAGTTTTTCATTATCACGTTGGTGTAAACCAATACTAGGTTCATCTAAAATATATAATACACCAACAAGTTGAGACCCAATTTGAGTGGCTAATCTAATGCGTTGTGCTTCACCACCAGATAAAGATTTTGAACTTCTGTTTAGAGATAAATAATCTAAACCAACATCCAATAAAAACTGAAGTCGAGATTTAATTTCCTTAACAACTTCTTCTCCAATTTTTAATTGCTTATCAGATAAATGAGTGTCCAAATCTTTAAACCAATCTACAAGTTCAACAATATCTGTATTGGCTAATTCGGCTATGTTTTTACCGTTTATTTTAAAATAAAGTGATTCTTTTCTTAAACGAGAACCTTCACAAATAGGACATTTTATTTTGTCCATATAATCTTTAGCCCAACGTTTTAATGAGGTAGACTCTGCTGTTTTATATTGGTTTTCAATAAAATTAGCAACACCTTCAAAATCTATTTTATAATCTCTAGTAACACCCAAGGTTTTACTTTCTACAGAGAATTTTTCATTCCCGCCAAACAAAATCATGTCTTTGGCCTCTTTAGGAATGTCTTTATAAGCATCAGTCAATTTAAAATTAAAGCGTTGCGCAATGGTTTCAAATTGTTTAAAAATCCAACTCTTTTTTGCTGGTCCATGCGGTGCAAGAGCCCCGTTGTTAATAGAAAGGCTATCGTCTGGAATAATTTTATTTTTGTTAACTTGATACAATTCTCCTATACCGTTACAGTTAGAACAAGCGCCTTTTGGTGAGTTAAATGAAAAATTATTGGGCTCTGGATTTGGATATGAAACTCCAGATGTTGGGCACATCAAATTTCTACTAAAATAACGAGCTTCTTGAGTATCTTGATCTATAACCAGTAGTACATCTTCACCATGATACATGGCCGTGTTTATGGTCTCTGTAAGGCGTTTATCGTTATCTACACTATCGTCAATTTTAAGTCTGTCAATAACAATTTCAATATCGTGCATTTTATAGCGGTCGAGCTTCATGCCTTTAGTAATATCTTTAATTTCGCCATCTGTTCTTACTTTTACAAAACCCTGTTTTGCAATTTGTTCGAATAATTCGCGATAATGTCCTTTACGAGACCTAACTACGGGAGCTAGAATATTAATACGTTTACCGTTAAAATTTTTAAAAATGAGTTTCTTGATTTGCTCATCATTATAACTTACCATTTTTTCGCCAGAGTTATAGCTATAAGCATCACTGGCACGCGCGTATAATAATCGCATGAAATCGTAAATCTCAGTAATAGTTCCTACTGTAGATCGAGGTGATTTACTTGTTGTTTTTTGCTCTATGGCAATAACTGGAGATAGACCGTCAATTTTATCAACATCTGGACGTTCTAAACCACCAAGGAATTGACGTGCATAAGCCGAAAATGTTTCAATGTACCGTCGTTGCCCTTCAGCATAAATAGTGTCAAAAGCTAATGATGATTTTCCACTACCAGATAAACCAGTTATAACAACCAGTTTTTCTCTAGGAATAGTAACATCAATATTCTTTAAATTGTGTACTCTGGCACCCTTAACTTCGATATTTTCTTCAAATTGACTCATAGAAACGCAAAGTTGCGAATATACAATTTTTGATGTTAATTTCTTGTGAAGATTCACTCGGTAATCGATATTTATATACTCTTAAGCTAGCCACAAAATGTTAGTGCTTTTTCTTTGTTAATACCTCTAGATCTTGCGCCGAGGTAATTTGTTATAGATTTATTATAATTGTACTAGAAATTAATGATTTGCTTTCGCGGAATTAAAAATATAAAAAATGAAATTATTAGGAATAGGATCTAGAATTAATCATCAAGAATATGGCAAAGGAGTTGTTACAAACATCACAACTCAACATTACTGGGTGACTTTTATTGAAAATGGATTAGAAACAATTGATATTGATTCTGATTTTGAAGTTATTGAAGCTGCTGAAAACGATGTGGATGCCGTTAGCTTTTTTGATGTAGAATCAAGCTTGGTTAATATTCTGAAAAAATGGAGTGATACTAGTGAAATTATCCCTATTGCAGACAAGTATAAAGGTGGAAAGTTAATTTTAGAACCTGCTGATGAAAGTATGAAAGCTTATGAGCTATCTATAGATAAGTTTTTTCATAAAATTATAATGGTTAGGGATCGTTTGCGTGTTATGGAACAACGTATTAACGCTAGTGATTTAGATGAGCAAGGTAAAATAGATTTACAGCAATACATCACTAGAATTTATGGTAGCTTAACAAGTTTTAATATTTTGTTTAAATCGAGAAACCATAATTTTGTAGGGCAGAGGAGTAAGTAGTTAAAACTAATTGAAAAGCAACTAGTCTTTTTTCGATTTATTGTAGATTCTTTTTATTAAATAAATGTAAATCAATGCTGGAATTAGTAAGCAAATTATAACAGAAGAGTTGACATAATTGCTTCCTAATTATATTAAAAGTTCGAAAGGATTCTGCTGATTTATCAAAGAGTATATTAGATGAGTTATAAAAATCATCAATTATAAAGCGATGATAAAATAGTTTTTATTAATGATCTTATTAATTAAATATGCCCAAGAAAAAGGTATAATAATAATAATAAACCAAATAATAATATTAATTTCCTTACAGCTATAACCTATTATTCTAGAAAGAAACATCAGGAAATCGTATGTTATATTAAATATGGTTTTCACTCAGTAACCTTAATGTTATCCAATTCCAAACCTAAAACTAAAAATTTATGGAATGTAGGTAGTTGCGCTCCTGTTTCGGTTGTTGTCCAATCGCTCCAGGAAGCTTCTAACCCTTTTATAGGTAAAATAGATACCCACATTTTAAAAGCTTTAGGTTTGCCAGTATTGTCTAGTAACCAAAGATAAGAATCTCCAGGAGTAGAACCTCCAGATTTATAAGTCACTAAAAGTCCTTTGTTGTTATTGCTTAAAGTTACTATTCTACGCTCAACACTTTCATCAAAGACTTTATATGGTGCAACCAACCAAAAAGAATCATTATTAAAATACTTAATAGCTTTATCTAAAATTTCTTGAGCTATTTCCCCTTCCATTTTAAAACCATGTACGTAAACGTTACTTTTGGAATATTCTTGAAGGTCTAAATTTACTTTATAATCCTTCCAATAAACTTCACACGTGTTTTCCGCCTTTTTCCATTTATAATGATGCCTTTTTTCGAAACTCCATTCAATATAATTCGTAGTTTTAAATGAATCATAATCAAGAGCTTTTAACATATCATGAGCTAAAGTGTCAGCCTGTTCTCCTTGAATTCCTGTAGGTAACTCTTCATTATATTTAAAGTAAACATAGCCATATAAAAGCAGGCTAGGTAGTGTGAAAAATATGACGACTCCAAAAAATATCTTTAATATTTTATTGATTTTCAAAATGAAGAGAGAATTTATGTGATCAACAAATTTATTAACTAACTCATGCTAGTTTTGTGCTAAAATATCAAATATTAATAGCTTTAGAAAGAAAAATCTCTAAAAACCGATAGCGGTATCATCTCTACGATAAATTGCTCCTCTTTCTAATTTTTTATTTTTTAACACAACAAGTATGCCATCAACTATACCTAGTTACAGGTGAGTCATTTTCATTTATTTTGTAACCTATTTCATTAAGTTTGTTGATTGTAGTTTGATTAAAATAATTAGGTTTCATTCTTATTTTATCTGGTAGCCATTAGTTATGAAAACGGGCGCTTATACTGCTTCCTGCGTGCCCATATCAAATTCATGTACATTTAAATAGTTTGTAAAACAGAGGTTATAATAGTTGATCCTCCAGGTGTATCAACAGACATCATTAATTCACCGTCTTTTTCAACAATTTTTGGAGTCATAGAGCTTAATATGCGTTTCTCTGTCGCAATACAGTTTGCTTCTGCTCCAATAAGTCCAAACATATTTCGTTCTCAGGGTTTACTGCTAAAACGGTCCATTTCCTTATTAAGGAAAAAGCCCAATTCTGCACAATAAAGTTTAGATCCATAAGCGCCATTTAAAGTTGTGGTTGCAGAAATAGCGCTTTCAAATTGATCGATTATAGGATAATGTGTAGTTTCATTACTCTCAATTGTTTGAATAGTTCCATGAGATACATCGCCAGACTTGTTAGGTATTTCAAAAAAAGCAATTCATTCGGTCATTTAAATAATTCTCATCAATAAGAATAGAGTCTAGAATAGTTACAAAATCTGGATTACCTAAATAAAAACTTCTATCTGCATATGCAGGACATTCAGCTTCTGTAATAATTTGAATGGTTTTAAGACTATTATGGGCAAAAATATTCTAAGTAAAAAGGCTCAATCATTTTTATTATTTGTGCTAAATTAACCCCACAACTATAAGGTAGAGACATAGAAATGATTTTTAAATCGTCATATTAAAAAGTAACTGGAGTACGTCATTATTACTTGATAATTAGCTAAACCTTCTTCAGTTGTTATGCTGTACTCAATAACTTAACGCAACAAATCTAAAATTAAATAGATTTGTAATATGAGTAAAAAACATAGATGGATTTCTCTTGGTGAATGAATCAAAATTGAGACACTTTTAAACGAAGATAAATCCAAAGCTTACATTGCTAAAAAACTTAACAGATCTCGTTCTACAATCTCTAGAGAAATCAATAAATGGTTTGTAGGTGGACAAGGAAAATATAATGCTAAAATAGCTGATTGGTGTGCCAAAGATGACTATACCAGCAAAAGAAACCTTGACAAAATATCATCCTATAAAAAACTTAGATTTTATGTATTTAGAGGACTTTTATCACAATGGACTCCTGAACAAATTGCAGGAAAACTAAAACTAGATTTTCCTAATGATCCAATTATGTCAATATCTCATGAGTCGATTTATAGATACATTTATACATAGCCTCAAGCTTGTTTAAATAAAAAATTAATCAAGCAAGCTATTTA
>CALKXS010000009.1 GCA_938003745.1 uncultured Algibacter sp. | reverse complement strand
TAAACTTATGATGTTTTATAAAGCTAAACTTTACTTGTCGCTCTTGGAGAAGGTGCTCACCACCTTTTTTAATATCTCATGCTCTTCTGAAATATCTTGTAACTGTTTCTTTAATAGGGCTATTTCTTTTTGTTCATCTGTCAATTTTGGCTTCCCTCGACCTGAAAAACTGTTCTTCCCATAATCTTGCGATTCTTTTCGCCAACGGTGTAATACTGAATATGGAATCTCTAATTCTTCACATATCTGTTTTGTGTTACCTTGGACATAACTTAATTCTACTGCTTTTTGTTTAAATGATGGACTGTAAGTATTGTTTCGTTTTTTAATGATTCAAAGTTAATTTTTCTAACTCTAAATCTCGCAACCTTATGTCCAGTCTAATGTAGGAAATCTACTTTGACATACCACGAAAATTAGGTACACCTTTAAAAGCATGTAAAAATGTTTCTTGTACGAAATTTTTAGCTACTTCAATGTTGTTAACTTTGTTAAATGAGTATGCAGTAAGTGTGTCATTGTATGAATTAAACCAGGCTTCTGGATGTAGTTGTTGCTTTTCAAGTGCTATATTTATAATTATACTGCTAAATTGAGTTTTCTAATGGTTATTAGTCGTTAAAATCTTATCTTACAACAAGCTCTTGACAAATCAACTAAACCAACTGATTTATGAGCTAAATTAATTCATTTTCTAATACTTGTGCTACAGGAAATTCTATACTAATATGTTTTGTATTATTAAGGTAATTAGTGATTGTTTTGTCTGCAGCGACTAAAATGGCATCTACATAAGGTTTCTTTATTCCAACGGTTGCTAAAGAGATTCTCTAATACTTCAGGGCTTTTTCTACTTCTATTCTCGGTCATGTTTCTACTTAATCGAGTTAAAGCATACAATTTTATGCCAATTGATGGTTTTCCTTTGCGAAACTCAATTATTTGTTCTTCTGTGAAACTATTCATTTTTGTAATAGTTGTATGTGCTGATAAGTAATATTCGTAATTGTTCACTTGATTTACTACCTCTTTTTCTTTGGCTCTCAAAGAACATTTTTTAAACCATTTTTAGAATATGCCATTGTAGCGAATAGCTTTGTTGTTTTCGCTTACTTCTTCTCTTGTGGGGACATTAAATGTTATCATGATACTATTTTAAATATTGATTTAAAACTAATTAGAGTGTAAAATTCCGAAGAACTGATGTTTTTTTGAATGATTTATTTTATCAAATATTTAAAAAAACTTCCTGATACAAGTTTTTTTAAATAACGTTTACCATTACTTTACGGAGGGGCTTTATAATGATTTTAGCTACCAGTAAAAACAACTTATTCCAAATAACTATGGCTCATAATAGCCATTACTTAAGAAATGGGTAAGAAAAAGGAAATTGAATTAAAGTTAGATAAATCGATATTATGACATTTTTAAATAATTGTAATCTAGTGTATTAGGTGATTTTTAGTTAGATATGTTTATCTTTTCGTATAAAACATTAAACAAAATATTTTTTTTGTATTTTTGTTAAATCAATAAAAGCATTTTTGAATAAAAAAAATAGGAAATCATGACTATCAGGTTAGTAAAAATTATTATACTAATGGTTTTTTTAGTAAACCAAGCTGTATTTGGTCAAATAGTCATTGAAGGAGAAGTTAAAGACCCTAGAGGGGAAACTCTAGTGGGTGCTCATGTAGTGCTTAATCCTATCAATAAATTCAGTATTACGGATATCAATGGCCTTTTTAAAATTGAAGATATAGAACCGAAAGAGTATGAACTTACCATTACTCATTTGGGATTTAAACCGTACGTTGAAAATTTAGAGATAAATGGAAGTACCAACACGATTTCCATAGTTCTCGAAGATGACCTTTTGAGTCTGCAAAGTGTTGTATTTACGGGGAATTTTGAGCCAAGAACACAACTTGAATCTAATACAGCAATCACCATTTTAAATTCTAAGACTCTGGCAAAAACATTTCCCCGTGGAACTGCAGATTTATTACAAAGTATGCCAAGTACCTTCGCCGACCCTTCTGCAGGTGAAGTGTTTACTAGAGTATATACGAGAGGTATCTCTGCTTCAGTAGAAGATGATTTAGGGTGGTATTATGTTTCATTACAAGAAGATGGTCTGCCGGTAAGTTTAGTGCAACATTCGTTTTATAGCCCGGATATATTTTATCGCCCGGATTTAACCATTAAAAAAGCAGAAGCAATTAGAGGTGGAAATGCAGGCATTACTGCTCTAAACGGACCAGGTGGAATATTCAATTTTATATCACATGGACAATATGATAGACTTAATGGCGAGTTTTCTTTATTGGGAGGTTTGCAAGGAGAAGAGAACGGAATTTCCAAATTGGATGGACGTGTAGGCGGCCCATTAGGCAAGGATTGGTATTTTAATGCAGGAGGACACTATCGATGGGATGAAGGTGCAAGAAATGTAGGTTACACTTTTAGCAAAGGTGGTCAGTTCAAGTTTAATGTTATAAAAAATAACAATAAGGGTTATATTAAACTATATGGTAAAGTATTGGATGATTTTACCAATCGATATAACGGAGTAGCCGCTGTGAATTGGGACGACCCTAATGCTGCATTTGGTCAAGATTTTAACACCACGGCATTATTGCTTCCAGAGTTTAGTGCGAATATTCCAGATGGTCGAAATGTCCTTAACGGTTCAACTAATTCTTTT
This sequence comes from uncultured Algibacter sp., assembly GCA_938003745.1. Lineage (GTDB taxonomy): Bacteria > Bacteroidota > Bacteroidia > Flavobacteriales > Flavobacteriaceae > Postechiella. Next base: position 20,578 of record CALKXS010000009.1, on the reverse strand, counting down.
AATCCTTCCAAAGGTTTGCATGCGAAAGACTTAGCCTTTGGAGTAAATGTTTTTCAAGAATTTGAGAACGATTGGAAACTTCGCTTGAATGTGAAATATTCTGATAAAAATGCTGATTGGCAGACGTCTCAAGGTAATGCCTTGATTTCGTTGAATAGTCCTGTTGCATATTTTGCGAGTGGAGCAGAATTGCCCATAGGTCAAGTAGTTTTTAGAGATGCAAAAACCAATGAAGAACTGTCTAGGGTTAACAACAGTGGAATAGTTATGGGTAGTACTTTTGAGTATTTAGGTAATGGCAGACTGCCAAATGATGCTATAATGGGGGCTCTACCTTGGTTCAAACAAAACGAAACACAAGAATGGATTGGACAATTCTCCCTTAGAAAGAAACTTAACCAACATGATTTAAATTTTGGTGTTGCAGGTGGATTTTCAAATACTTCAGCATTAACTCAAGCAAGTTTTGCATATGTCACATATGAACCAAACCCTCGTATGTTGCAAGTTACTCTTGAAAATCCTGGTCAACCTATAGTAGCATTATCAGATTCAAATGGAGTGAGTAATTACGGAGGACTTTTTTATGGAAATTCAAGAGCTTATGTTAGTCAGATAGCTACCTATATAAACGACAGATGGAATGTTGTAGAAAATGTGTATCTCGATTTGGGATTACGCTACGAAAATATCGGTCATAAAGGAAGTAACGATAGGTTCGAACCTTTAGATTTGGATGGAGGGTTGGATGGTGATACCAGTACAGCTTTCGATAACGAAATTCGAAGCTCCACAGGAACAAGGGATGATTTTGATTTTAATTATGGTTACCTATCATACTCCATTGGACTCAACTATAAATTTTTGGATGAAGCTGCTGTATTTGCTCGTTTTTCTGATACCAACAAAGCACCAGAACTCAATTATTACTTCAATAACTTTTCAAATGTTCCTATAAATCAAGAGGGAGAAGTACAAAAAATACAACAGGCTGAATTAGGATTAAAATGGAACCAAGAAAAGTTCTCATCAACGATTACAACATTTTGGAGTAAGCTAAAAAATGTTGGTTTTATAGACTTTGAATTTGATCCAGATGATGGAAGTATTTTTTATGCTCCAGTTCAATTTAATAATTCTCGAACCATTGGTATTGAGTTTGAAAATGCCTTTGCTCCCACGGATTACTTAAATTTTCTTTTTAATGCCACTTTACAACATGCGAAAGCTACAAAATGGACTGTATATGAGGCAGCAGGAACGGTAGATACTGCAGATGATTCTGTTGTTTATTTCACAGGAAATAGTCTTCCTTATAACCCCAATTTAATGTTCAATGCAACGGTAGAGTATGATAACAAAAAGCTTAATACTTTTCTGAAGTGGCAATTTATGGGAGAGCGTGAAGCAAATGTGGCAAACGGATTCCAGCTACCGTCATATAGCATATTTAATTTTGGTCTAGGTTATAAGGTTAGCAAACAACTATCAGTTAACTTTCTAGTGACAAATCTCTTTAATTCAGAAGGTTTGGCAAACTTTTTAGGTGTTAATAGTATTGGAGCTAATATTAATGATGTTACAACGGAATTTGTAGCTCAGAACCCAGATGTGAGTTTTGTTGTTGTTCCCGTTCTTCCTCGTGGGTCTATATTTAAGTTGAATTACAGATTTTAGTTGATATCCAGTTTGTTTTTAGTTTTTTTTATTTTTTAAAATAGCTAAATAATTCATGCCAGTAAACTTTTTTTATTAGCCTATTTTCATCAAATCCCCAATTTTCATTACCATAAGATCTATATTACTGACCATTATTTCTTCTAAACTCGTATTCAAAATATACGGCTATACGGTTACATATGTGAGCCCAATATTCTTTCTTAAGTTTATAACCTAGTTCTTTTTCCTATTTTTTGATAAGGAATTATTGTACTTTATTTCGCCTATTAATAAAAGTCAACCTATTGCTCCATTCACTGTCAATGTAATATGTCATTGATATCTTTATTGAGTTTTTACTATTCCAAGCATCTTCTTCCATCTGAATCTTTTGTTTTGCTGTTTCTAATGTAAAGGCAGTAGGGGAAGTTTTTGTGCTGTCATGATATTATTGTTTTATAGTGTATCAATATTATGATTTACCTGTCAAAAATTAGCATGTAGCTAATATTAGTTAAATTTTTAGGATGTGCTTTTTGTATTTAGGACTTAACGCATAAACAGCAATTATTTTATAATTTACTTATAATACTAAAAAACCAACTTTAGATATATAGTTTCTTTGAACTCTAAATAATAATAATAATAATAATAATAATAATAATAATAATAATTTGGGAAAAGATGAAACAAACATAAAAAAACAAAAAATTATAGCTCTTATTTCAGATATAGGAGATTATCTATCAGTTGTTACGTCTTATGCGTTAGATATTTACATTAAGCCTGGTTTTACTAGAATATCTCGCTTTCTATCGAATTAATTCAACTTAAAATATTAGATAACCTAACGCACTACTGAGGAATAATGAGTTATTCATAGCCCTACTGTACATACTATAAAAAACAGTTAATACATTTTTTAAGATTATAAAAACAAGTTTAGCTGAATAATAAACCTAATTGATTATGAAAATTGAAACAATAAGCAAAACAATAAACCCTCAAAAATGGGTAGCAAATTATTCTCATTTATTGAAAAATTTTGCTCGTTTGCGTATAAGTGATGATTTCATTGTAGAAGAACTAATACAAGAAACATTTTTAGCCGCACTAAAATCTAAAGACAACTATAAGGGGCAAGCCAAGGAAAGCACTTGGCTCATTGCCATTCTACGAAATAAAATAATAGACCACTATCGAAGTACTAACAGTTATAAAGGCATAAAATGTAAAACGTCTATCAGCGAAAGTGATTATTTTGCAATTTACCGTAAAGAAATCACAAACGACACATTTGACAAAAATGACATTTATAATGAAATCTATGCCAAAGAATTGAATGTAATTATTAACAAAAGCTTTGATCTACTTACTAACAGAGAGCAAACCGCATTAAAATTGAAATTAGAGGGACGCAGTACAAAAAATATTTGCGACGCATTAGATACAAATGAAGCCAACTATTGGGTTATTCTGCATCGAGGTCGTCAAAAAATTAAAAAGCATATCCATAAGAATTGGTCACACGCTGTTTAAAAATTGTATAATAGCAATTTTTAAACATAATGAGACTAATCCTAAAAAAGCCACTAATTTTAATGCAGATATTTGAAAATTCAAGAGATGTAGTAAGTAACAGAATAAATACATAATAAAACCGATGTCTAAAATTTCATTTAATAGCTTTATGGTGTTTGTTAAGTTTTCTATGTGGGATAAATTATTCAAAGAGTTTTACTTAACAGATACAATTATAAAAATATTAAAGAGATTCAAGATTGTTGTTTTAAATCTCTCAAGAATCTACTCAACGCAGTAGGGGGGGGTGTATTATAGAATGGGGTTGTTTAATACGTCTCATTTTTTTAAGAAAAATATGTAAAGATATCAGAAGTGTGTTTATTTTAAAGTAGTTGTAGTTAGCCTAATTTCACTATAAATAAGAAATAGAACGATGATGAATATTTTAAATGATACTTTCGATAATAATAGATAAAACTTTCTACAGTATGTTTGGAGATACAATGTTGCTCTTAGATAAATTTAAGATAGACAACTTTTCAGAAACAACAAGAGAGGCTATCAGAAAAATAATAAACTAGCAAAAAAAACTAATGAAAATTGCAATAAACGGAATGGGACGCATCGGGAGAGCTGCGCTTAAAGTAATATTAGAAAACAAAGAACTAGAAGTGGTAGCAGTAAATGACATCGTTGCTATTGAGAATGTTGCATATTTATTAAATTATGATACCGTTTATGGTATATATGAACACAAAGTAACACATACTAATAGAGCATTATTAATAGCTGGTAAAACAATTCCTTTTTATAGTGAACGTAATCCAGAGGCATTACCTTGGGCGGTAAAAGATGTTGATTTAGTTATAGAAAGTACTGGTGTCTTTACAGGGTATGAAGATGCTGAGAAACATATTAAGGCTGGTGCAAAAGCAGTAATAATATCCGCTCCTACAAAAAGTATAGAGGCACCTACGGTTGTACACGGTGTAAATACAGAAGCTGGACATACTTCCGTTTTTTCTTGTGCAAGCTGCACAACAAATAACATCAGCCCTATTGTTGAGATTTTAGGAAGAAGGCTAGGCGTTAAAAAAGCGATAATGACTACGGTACACGCCTACACTGCTTCACAAACAACCGTTGATGGACCGAATAAAAAGAACTTTAGAATGGGTCGTGCAGGAGCTGCAAATATTATTCCAACGACCACGGGAGCGGCTATTGCAACCACAAAGGCATTACCACAATACGAAGGAAAATTTGACGGCGTTGCCATCAGAGTACCTGTTCCAGTAGGCTCACTATCAGATATGACTTTCGTGATGGAAAAAAATGTTACTGCGAAAGAGGTAAATACCATCCTTGAAGAAGAATCTAAAGCAAACCGCTATAAACATATTATCGATACCACGTATGACCCGATTGTTTCGTCGGATATTATAAAAAATTCTTATGCTTCTACTGTAGATTTAAGTATGACGAGAGTAGTAGACGGTGATTTGCTAAAAGTAATGACTTGGTATGATAACGAGTGGGGATTTACAAACCAAATGATACGTCAAATCATTGATATTAAAAATAATAAATAACCAGAGTACGTTTTCGCGAAAGCAGCAAAAAAATAAATCACTATGAGCTGGGGAGAGGTAATAAAACGAGCAAATCACGGTAATCCAAAACCTGACAAAGTGGTTCAGAAAAGTGAGGAAGAATGGAGAGAAATCTTAACAGAAGAGCAATTTAGAATTACAAGAAAAAAAGGAACAGAAGCCGCTCACTCTGGGGCACTCTGCAGCGTTTTTGAAAGTGGAGAATATAGTTGCTTGTGTTGTGATACCCTACTTTTTGATTCTACTAAAAAGTTTAGATCTAGCTCGGGGTGGCCAAGTTTCACACAACCGATACAGGATAATACCATCAAATTTGAAAAAGATACTTCATATGGAATGGTTAGGGTGGAAACTATGTGCAATACATGCCAAGCTCATTTGGGGCACGTTTTTCCTGATGGTCCTTCACCTTCGGGATTACGATTTTGTATTAATTCCGAAGCCATTCATTTAATAAAATAATCACAAAAACGCTTTTACAAAGGCAAGAATAAAATGAAAGAAATAACATATAAAACAGTAGTTTTTGGAGGAGGATGCTTTTGGTGTACCGAAGCCTTTTTTCAAGAGGTTAGAGGGGTAGTTGAAGCAACATCTGGTTACAGCGGTGGGAATTCGGAAACACAACCAACATATCATGAAGTATCCCTAGGAATGTCAGGTCACGCAGAGGTTGTGCAAATTACTTTTGACCCAACTATTATTACTTATGAAGAATTACTTGTCATTTTTATGACCACACACAATCCTACACTCCTTAATAGGCAGGGCGCTGACGTAGGAACGCAATATAGATCTATCGTGTTTTACGATACACCAGAAGAAAAACAAATTATAGACATTGCATTTAAAGAGTTACAAACCTATTTTGATAAGCCTATTCTTACTGAGGTCAGTGAAAAGAAGACCTTTTTCAAGGCAGAAGAGAAACATCAAGATTATTATGAAAATAACCCAGAGTACCTTTATTGCAAGGAAATTATCGAACCTAAGTTGGAAAGATTTAGAAAGCAATACGGAGAGATGCTTATTAAAAAAGCAAGTTAGAGCAATGAAAGCTATACTCAACTTCGTCACTCTTCTACTTGCAACCATAACAATGATGGCGCAAGAAAATCATCATGTGCAGCCTTTAAAGCGCTCTATATCTGCGTCAATATCATCTGCAGAGAGAAACGTTGCTATGGTTTATGAAAAAGGATTACCAGCAGTGGTAACTATTTTTACGTCTAGTAAGACACCTTCAGAGAAAGGGTTACGCCAAAACGGAGGCTTAGGTTCAGGAGTTTTGGTTTCTCAAAATTGTCATATTTTAACCGCTGCCCATGTTGTGGCTGGTAATTCGGAGATTCTTGTAAAAACGCAAGATGGTAAGATGCGTAAAGCAGTTGTGTTATTTAGTGAAGCTAACGCAGATATTGCACTCCTTAAGTTAGAAATACCAGATAGTTCACTCGCACACGCCACACTAGGAAATTCAGATAAACTTGTCGTAGGGCAAAATATCTATGCTATAGGAAGTCCTTACGGAATGGAAAACTCATTTTCATCAGGAATTGTTTCGGCATTTAGAGGATTTAATAGAATATATGATGGAACTGTAAAGGTAGAATTTCTTCAAACTGATGCTGCCATTAATTCTGGTAATAGCGGTGGACCACTTTTTAATTCTAATGGAGAAGTCATAGGTATTGCCTCTAGTATTCTGACTGTTTCAGGTGGTTTTCAAGGCATAGGTATGGCTGTAACTATAAATACTGCAAAGGATTTATTATCTTTTGAAGATAGACCGTGGATAGGTGTTGATGGGTTGCTGTTAGCAAGTGATGAGTTAAAACATTTATTCAATCAACCTTTAGAAGGAGCTGTGCTTATTCAATCTATAGCCAAAGGTAGCCCTGCTGATAAAGTTGGACTTAGAGGAGGAAATATAAAAGCTGTCATTAATGGCCGAGAGGTCTTTTTAGGCGGTGACCTGATTGTTTCTATAGAAAATCATAACACCTGCCACGTAGAATGTATGGAGGCAACTAGAGTGCTGCTAAAAGATAAAAATAGTTTAGAAATTAAATATTTAAGAGGGGGGAATCTTAAAACAACAATTCTTGATGTTTCAGAATTTCGCAAAAACTTTTTAGAAAAAAAATAACCATTATTATGAAATCAACAATAGCCGCGTTTTTGCTCGTACTACTTTTGTTCATCTCTACTTTCGTGAAAGCGCAACAACAATTACCCAAAACAGAAATATCACATTCCTTTTTTACTATAGGAAACATAGTAGAAGGTGAAGCCGAAAAGGTTAAGGATGTATTAATGAGAATTCAAAATTTAAACAACTCCTCAGAGAAAAGTACATTACTATTCCTAGGAAACAGTATTAATCTCCAAGATGAGAATTTACTCAAAGTACAGGCTGATATTGCAAATTCGTTTAAAGGAAATACGTTTTTTATTCCAGGTGATAAAGAATGGTCTGATGGATTTGAAAAGCTCAAAGTAATAGAGCAAACCATAGAAAAAACTGTAGGTGAAAATACATTTCAACCAGAAAACGGATGTCCATTAGAACGAGTTAAAATAAATGATGAAGTAGATTTAATTATTATAGATTCTCAATGGACAATTATGGACTGGGATGCTTACCCTACACTTAATAAAAGTTGTGAAATAAAAACTAAAGAAGAATTTTACGTAGAACTAGAAAGTACGATTAAAAAGAGTGAAGGTAAAACAGTCGTTCTTGCAATGCATCATCCTGTAGAGAGTTTAGGACGCGCAGGCTCACAATTTAGCTTTGGCGTAAACCCTCAAGATGTAAGTAATTTGCATTATAAAGAATTAAGTGAACGTGTTGTAACTATTGCTAGGCAAACTAAAAATGTTGTTCTTGTGAGTGCGCACGATAATAGCTTACAGTACTTTGATATAAAAGGAATACCAAATATCATAAGTGGTGCTGGTGGTGCAACTTCAAGAGTAGGTACTGTAAAGGATGGTTTTAGCAGCTCTCAATTAGGATTCTCAAAAATCACACAATTTAAAAACGGTGCTGTTTGGGTTAGCTTTTATGATACATCAAACGATTATGCTAGTGCAGTATTTTCAAAAGAAATTAGACCTCAGTATGAGACGGCAGTTAAGCAAGATTATAATGAGTACAGCACTCCAAAATTTGTTTCAAAATCTATTTATACTAAAGAAGAATTAAAACGAAGTGGTATATATAAAACACTTTGGGGTGAGCATTATAGAGAGGACTATGCTACTAATATTAAGATTCAAACAGCTTTGTTAGATACGCTTTATGGAGGCTTAAAACCCTTAAGAAAAGGGGGGGGGCATCAAACCAATTCTATACGTCTTATAGATAGGGATGGAAGGCAATATGCAATGCGGTCTGCAAAGAAAAGCGCTCTTAGATTTATACAATACTTTTTATTTAAAACGGAGTATCTAGAAGAAGATGTTGAACAGACATATTTTATTCAATTATTACAAGATTATTGGACAACAGCAAATCCTTATGGAGCATTAACCATAGGAGACCTTGCAGATGCCGTTGGTATTTTGCACCCAAATCCAAAGTTATATTATATTCCGAAACAGAATGCACTAGGAAATTATAATGAAGGTTATGGAGACAATATATACTTTATAGAAGAACGACTTTCAGACGGTCAAGAAGGTGTAGTTTCACTAGGAAATGGCGATAAGATTATCAATACACTTGAGCTTTTTGAAGAGTTACGTAAAAAAGACAACGTATCTATAGATGAAAGGCTATATATACGTACACGAATATTTGACAATCTTATAGGTGATTGGGATCGTCATGCAGATCAATGGAAATGGACAGAGACCGAAAATGAAAATGGAAAAAAGTACTATCGTCCTATTCCTAGAGACCGAGACCAGGTGTATTCGGATTTTGATGGATTTATTCTAGGTACTCTCACGGCACTTACACCATCATTGCGTTTTATGCAGCGCTATGATGGAGATTACAACCACGTAAAATGGTATAATGATGCTGGTGATGATGTAGACTTAGCCGTTCTAAAAAACCATAAAAAAGAAGACTGGGTTGAAGAAGCTCAGTTCATCAAGGCAAATATTACAGATGATGTAATAGAAGAAGCGTTCTCAAATCTCCCGCCAGAAATAGACCAGCAAAAAGTAGCCCGTGTTAAGAATGCACTTAAAGGAAGATTGGAAGGTATTGAAGACAATGCAATAAATGTTTACGAATATTTATCTCGTTGTGTACTAGTAACTGGAACCGATAAAGATGATTTCTTTACCATCACAAGAATTGCAGATGGAAAAACTAGAATTTTGGGTCAAAGGAATATTAAAGGAAAAAAAGGAGAAACCTTTTGGGATGTTACCTATACTAGAGAAGACACTAAAGAAATTTGGATTTATGGCTTGGCAGATGATGATACTTTTATTATAAATGGTAAAGGAAGTCATACGGCTCATATAAAGATAATAGGTGGTAATGGTAATGATACATATGAAGCCATTAATCGTAAAAATGTTAAGATTTATGACCACAAAAATGAGGAAAACACATTTAATAAACCGGTAGCAAAAATGCTTTCAGATAATTATGACCTTAATACGTATTACTTTAAAAAGCATCGTAGAGATTTAAGTAACATTAAACCTTTACTTGGTTTTGACCCAGATGATGGACTAGGTATAGGTGCTATGTATAACTACCAGAAAAATTCGTTAGTTAGAAACCCATTCACAGATGAACATCATTTTGGGCTGACATATTTCTTTGAAACTAGCAGTGCAAATGTTTCTTATTCGGGTGAATTTGCATACATATTTAATAAAGTAAACTTAGGTATAGAAGCGGGATATAGTAGTCCAAGTTATACTAATAACTTTTTTGGCTTTGGTAATGAAACCATAAATGAAGAAGATGAATTTGGTAAAAACTTTAATAGAGTTCGTACACAGCGATTATCTGTAATGCCTTCTTTAATTTTTAGAGGTTATCAAGGTAGTGAGGTTGCGTTTGGCTTACGCTATGACAATTACGAAATTGAAAACACTATAGACCGTTTTATAGCACAATCTAACATAAATCCAGAAAATTTTGATGGTCAAGATTTTGGAAGTATTGAAGCTTCTTATGAGTATGATACATTAAAAGAAGCTGTGGTTTCAAAATCTGGATTAGGAGTAAAATTAACTACAGGATATACTACTAATCTTGATAATAGTAACAGTTTTGGATATATAATTCCAGAAGCGAGAATCGCCACCAAGTTAGACAATCGTGGCACGCTCATTCTCGCGTCTAAAGTCGAAGGGCAAATTAATGTAGGTAACGATTTTGAGTTCTATCAAGGGGCAACTATAGGCGGCAATGAGGGGTTAAGAGGCTTTAGAAATGAACGATTTACTGGAAAACAAGCTTTTTATCATAGTACCGATTTTAGAGTATCACTTGGAAGATTGCGTAACGGTATTATTCCAGTTTCAATGGGCGGTTATGTAGGTTTTGATTATGGTCGTGTTTGGCTAGAGAACGAAGATTCAAATGAATGGCATACTTCGCCAGGAGCAGGATTATATTTTAAGATGGGAGGATTTACAGCGTTAAACCTTGCTTATTTTGATTCTGATGAAGGTGGACGTATCACTTTTGGACTTAATTTACCATTTTAAAAAAATAAAGTATTATGGGAGTTTATTCAATTTCAAATCAAAAAGTAGAAACTGAGATACATAAGATTATTCAATATTTAGCAGCAGCCTGCAATAGTTTTCTTGTAAACAAAAAAGATGACAGTCATACTAGTCTAAAATCTCTAATAGGTTGCGGTTGTTTAACCACAAGACCCTTAAATAATAATGGAGATGTACTCGCATTTAGTTATTCTTCATTTACAATAGAATGGTGGATTGGTGATACAGGTAAAATTAAGTTTCCTTTAGAAGGAAAAATGCATAAAGAAGTCTTGGATTGGATAACAGCAAGAGCGAAAGAAAATGGTATTGAAAAGCCTTTTATCTATAAAATGCATTATGACTTACCCTACGAAGTTATAACTGACGATTATATATTTCATCTTGAAAATAAAACACGCTTGGGTGAGATAATGCATTATCGTATTATGGCACATATAGCGTTAGAAGATACAATACGGGAGCTAACATCACATTCGGAAATTAGAGTATGGCCTCATCATTTTGATATTGCATCACTGTATACTTTCAATAAAGGAAAAAGACATACCATAGGTTTAGGAATGGCAATTCCTGATGATGTAAGTTCAAATTTCTATTTATACACAAGAGGGTATGCAGGAGAGAAACCTGTAAAAATAGCTAACACAAATAAGTTAGATAGTGGGTATTGGAATCCCGATTTTAATGGAGCTGTGCTAGAACTTAATGATAACAGTACTATTGAAAGTTGTTATCATTTTTTCTCTCAAGCCGCGCAATTATTAAAAACTGAAGGTAGAATATAAATACGCTTTCGCGAAAGCGCATAAAACAATAATAAAATACAGGATATGGAAGTAATTAAAATATTTTGGAAAGCAATTTGCTATAAGTCTAGATTTTATAAGGAATGGCTTATAGATAATAATCTTTCGTATGACTTTTATGAGCTAGAAAATAATAAAAAGAACATGGAGTTTTTTACGATGTTCTATCCTAAGGGAGAGCAGCACTTCCCAATTATTGTTTTAGGAAAAAAAACACTTAGAAATCCATCAATTTCAAAAATTAATAAGAACTTACTAGCTGCTGGAGTTGAGCAACTAGAAGATGGATATTCTGAAGTGTTATACAACGATCAGAGATATTCAGTGACAAAAGAATCTTTTAATAAAGGAAGATGTATTAAGGTCTTTGCTGAAAACTTAAGTGATGGTGATTATGTCTCTTTTAATATGTATAAAATCAAAGTAGGAATACAACTAAAACCCTGTGTAATTCCAGAACAAAAAGTAGTTAACTTTTTAAAAGAATATAAAGATACTCAAAACATAAGTATGGCTATTGCCTGAAAACTATAATATAGACCTTAATCCTGATTATAACAAAGAAACAATTATACAAGAAGCTATGGTTACAAGAAAATGTATGCTCAATAGCGATAGACATAAAGACTATAAAAAAATATTAAAGAATGCAAGAATGGTATGTGCCCATAACAATTTTACCAGGTATTTGTTTACTGATTCTATCTACTTCTAATATTATGATAGACTTAAGTAGAGAAATTAAATTACTAATTAGTGAAAGTGATAATGAGTCATTGCTTATAGAAAGAAAACTACGACAATTAAAATTAATAAATAGAGCAATGGCATTATTGTATCTATCGGTTGTGAGCTTTGTGCTTTCAGCTTTATCCTCTGGACTTAAAGAAAGTATTGGATGGAGCTTTAAAGGAGATGTCTATATATTGTTCTTAGGCATTTTAGTGTCGGTTCTAGCCCTTTTAAGTTTAATGATGTATTCTTTTAAGGCAGTAAAATTACGTCAAGATCAATATCATAAAAAATATTAATTAACCATGAAAAATATTTCAATGAATTCAAAGCTCAAAATAGAAAATAGAAAAGGGCATAAGCTTCATACTTTGTTGGAGTTACCCTTACAGAAAAAACCAAAAGCTTATGCCATTTTTGCACATTGCTTTACGTGCAGTAGTAGTCTAAATGCGGTAAGAAACATAAGTAGAGCACTAACAGATTATGGTTTTGCTGTTGTGAGATTTGATTTTACAGGTCTTGGGCGTAGTGAAGGGAGCTTTGCCGAAAGTCATTTTGGAGCAAATGTAGAAGACTTACTAGATGTACATCAATACATTAAAGAAACTTATCAAGCACCTTCTTTATTAATAGGTCATTCTTTAGGTGGTGCAGCATCTATTGTTGCCGCTTCAAAATTAAAAGATATTAAAGCATTGGTTACCATTGGTGCGCCATCAGATATCGAACATACTGTGCAGCATTTTATTAATCAAGTAGACGAAGGTGATGAAGAAACCTTTTATGAAGTTAACATAGGTGGTAGGCCATTTACAATAGACGATATATTTATAGAAAATTTTAGGAATACGAAAATTATTGACGTAATCAAATCTTTGGAAATTCCGTATCTCAATCTTCATTCACCAGTAGATAGTATTGTAAATATGTCTAATGCCCTAGAACTCTTCAATGCAGCAAAGCAATCAAAGAGCCTTGTAAGTATAGACAATGCAGACCATTTATTATCTCACAAGGAAGATAGTCTCTATGCAGGAAAGGTGATTGGTTCTTGGGTAGCAAAATATTATCCTCAAGAAGAAAATGTAGTTTTAAATTCTGGAGAGGAGCAGCTCGTAGCTCACCTCAATATTATAGAAGATAATTTTACCACAAATCTAAGTACAGGTAATCACAATTTTATCGCAGATGAACCCAAATCGGTAGGCGGAGACGATTTTGGACCATCACCTTATCAATATTTAACAGCCTCTATTGCTTGTTGCACAACAATGACTTTAAAATTATATGCTCAACGTAAAAAATGGGATTTAAGAGAAGTCTTTGTTTACATCTCACATCACAAAGTGCATAGTGATGATTTAATGTTAGATGTTGATAGACAAGGATTTATAGATCATATTTCTAAGAAATTAAAATTTGTGGGTAATCTAGATGACACACAAAAAGAAAGATTAAAAGCTATTGCATCTAAATGCCCGGTGCATAAAACAGTATCAAATGGAGTGATTTTTGACACAGAGGTTCTCAATAATTAACCAATGGGAAAATATATAATTCGTGATGAGTTAAGGTTATTACCCATACATTTGTACCAAAAAAACAAAAAACAATAAATAATAATAATAATAATAATAATAATAATAATAAAATTATGAGCAAACAAAATTCAAAAATCAATGGAAATTTATTAATCAGAATCGGAATCGGACTAATCTTTATTTGGGGAGGTCTTGAAAAATTCATTCCAGGCTTTTTAGGTGGTCCAGGTCTAGACGGTGCTACTGAATTTATAGGAGGTGTGTTTGGAGTGAATGGCATTATCGCAACTATGATGACAGTTAGTTTAGCACTTACAGAATTAGCAGCAGGTATTTTACTAATTGCAGGAAAAAGATTATTTGAAACCTATGCAGTATTGACACTGCTTTTACTAGTAGCTACTGTAATGGTTTGGTTACCAGCTGGGTTCGCTGACATGAGTGGTAATAATAACGTGACGTGGATATTAGTAATAATGCACATAGGTTTATTACTTACCTTAGCAGGGCTTACATTACAAGAAAGACAAAAGAAAATCGCTTAACACCCAGTAATTAATTTTTCGCTTTTGAGAAATTGGGCTAGCGAAATTCATGACCAACGGGAGAACAAAGCGGTAAAGCGTAACAACAATAAACAATAACAGTAAAATCAATATAAAATGAATACAACAGAAACAACAATCGAAAACAACTTGAAAAAAGTACATGGACTTCTTGAAAAAGGAGCATTTATTGAAGCAATGGAAACCTATCTTCACGAAGATGTACAATTAAGAGAAGCAAATAATGAACCAAAAATAGGAAAACAAGTTGCGATAGACGCAGAGCACGACCTAATCAACAATCATCTAGAAGAATTTGTAAGCTACAAAATTGGAGATTATGCAGTACAAGGGAATCATAGTTTTTATGATGCAGTAATGATATTAAAAATGAAGGACGGAAGCACAATGGTCTCAGAACAAATTGTAGCAACCGAATGGAAAGATGGCCAAATATACAGAGAACGTTATTACCATGCATAAATGATAAAGTAATGGCTTAATGAGCATTAAGGGACGAATTAAAATATTTGTCCCTTAAATGCATTTATATCCTAACTATCAATCCAAACCAATATGACAAAAAAACAACTATTCAACCTTTCAGAATTAAAAGATAGAGCACCTGTACACGCTCTAGTTTCAAAAACAGACCTCGTAATTATAAAGTATGGAAATGATGTTTCTATCCTTTATGGACGCTGCCACCATCGTGGAGCATTACTAGGAGATGGTTATATTGATGGCTCAAATTTAATTTGTGGTGTTCATGGTTGGGATTATCGATATGACACTGGAATAAGTGAGTATAATAATGATGAAAAACTGCATAAGTTTGAAACTATCATTTCTGAAGGATACTTGTATGTGAACTTAGACGAAGTTCTTGAGTTTGAAAAAGAAAACCCGCCAGCTTTTAATCGTGATGAATATCTAGGTGCCTACGCTGATACACATCCAGAAAACACAGAACCTTATACGGGTTATATAAAAAATTTATCTAAAAATGGGCTTAAAAAAATAGGACATCACGGAGAGACTGTTTCTATGGGAGTCGATAGAAACTTGCTTCCAAAATGGGAAAATATCCAATACTTACCTGCACAACTATTTAGAAAACCCTTATTGGATGATGCAATTGTAAATACAGATACTGTTATAGGACCTAAAGCCAAAAAACCACTTATTTTAAGGATGCCCATCTTTGTGAGTGATATGAGTTTTGGGGCACTTTCTAAAGAGGCGAAAATTGCGCTATCAAAAGGGGCTGAGCTTGCTGGGACTGGAATTTGTTCTGGAGAAGGAGGAATGCTATCAGAGGAACAAGCTAACAACAGTCGTTATTTTTATGAACTAGCTTCGGCGAGTTTTGGATTTAAATGGGATTTGTTAAACAAAGTTCAAGCCTTTCACTTTAAAGCAGGGCAAGGCGCAAAATCTGGAGTAGGTGGCCACCTACCTGGAAACAAAGTAACCAAAGATATAGCGGAAGTACGCGGTATCAAAGAAGGACAATCTGCTATTTCTCCAGCCACTTTTAGAGATTTAGAAACAGTTGAAGATTTTAAAGTATTTGCAAAAAAAGTACGCTCAAAAACAGGTGGTATTCCCATAGGTTTTAAGTTGGCAGCAGGGCATATAGAAAAAGATATTCAGTTCGCACTCGATGTAGGTGTAGATTATATCATTCTTGATGGTCGTGGTGGTGGTACGGGAGCTGCTCCTTCTATTATTAGAGATAATATTAATGTGCCTACAATACCTGCGATATCACGTGCCCGTAAATATCTAGATACACAAGGAGCAACAGACGTTACACTAATAGCTACTGGCGGCTTGCGGGTTGCACCAGATTTTGCCAAAGCATTAATGCTGGGAGCAGATGCCATTGCAGTAGCAAATTCTGCCATTCAAGCAATAGGCTGTTTAGGAATGCGAGCCTGTGCTACCGATTTTTGTCCTGTTGGCATTGCTACACAAAAAGACTCGTTACGCAGCAGGTTAATAATAGATTCATCTGCCAAGCAGCTACATAACTTTTTTGATGCTTCAAATGAACTTTTAAAAGTAATATCTCGCTCTTGCGGTTATGATGATATTGTAAAGTTTAATGTTGATGATTTAATTACCATAGATAGAGAAATACACTTTTTAACGGGTATTGATTATGCAGGAGTATAATTATACAATGTAGATAATGGTATGTTAAGAAAATTCTTAATCTTGAGGTTTGATTTTCAATATGATTAAGATAAGAGAGGATTGCTTTTAGTCGCTTGAACTAATATTTAAATTAAATAATACACTTTTTAGAAAAACTTACAAAAACTAATTACATATGTCTACATCAAAAAAATGGTTCAAAGTTTTAGATAATAAAAATCGTCTTCCAGAAGGTCGCGTACAAACTGTAATTGCTGGACACAAAAATTTATGTTTAACGCATTATAAAGGTAAATTCTCTGCTCTGGATAATAAATGTCCACATCAAGGTGGTCCTTTAGGAGAAGGTACTATTGAGAATGGAATGCTACGTTGTCCCTGGCACGGCTGGGATTTTGACCCTTGTACAGGACAATCTCCTGGTGGTTTTGATGATGGACAAGAAACGTTTACTGTAAAAGAAGAAGATGGAGCTATATTTGTCGAACTTGAAGAAGAAATACCACATGAAGAGACCGTTTCAGATGTGATGGTTCAAACTATGATTAACTGGGGGATTGATACTGTTTTTGGGATGGTGGGGCATAGTAATCTTGGAGTGGCAGATGCTTTTAAACGTCAACAAGAAAAAGGAAAGTTACAATACTTTAGTATTAGGCACGAAGGCGCTGCATCATTTGCAGCTTCAGGATATGCAAAACTTACTGGAAAACCAGCTGTTTGTTTTGGTATTGCTGGTCCAGGAGCTACAAATATGTATACAGGTATGTGGGATGCGAATGTGGATCGTGCCCCTATGCTTGCTATTTCTGGTCAGGTAAATACTCAAGTTTTAGGGACAGGTGCTTTTCAAGAGGTAGATCTTATAAAAGCGTTTGAAAGTGTTGCTACATTTAATCACGCTGTACACGCAAATTCAAACCATTCTAACCTTGCAGCTTTAGCATTAAGGCACGCATTAATTAAACGAGAGGTATCACATCTTACATTTCCCGATGAAGTTGCATTTTCTAAAAAAATAGAAGGTAGTAAACCTGAGACACCTGAAAACAGAATAACACCTTTCAATATAAGTCCTCCAAGTCAGATGGTGGACAAGGCTATTCAATTAATTAGTCAAGCAGAACGACCAATTATTATTGTAGGACACGGTGCGCGTTTTGAAATGTTAGCTATTATTGCGTACGCAGAGAGTCTTAATTGTCCAGTAATAACCACTTTTAAAGGTAAAGGTCTTATCCCGGATAATCATCCGTTAGGTTGTGGTGTATTGGGTAGAAGCGGTACCCCTATCGCTTCTTGGTTTATGAATGAGAGTGATCTAATGCTTGTTTTTGGAGCCTCTTTCTCAAACCACACAGGGATCACACCTAAACTTCCAATTATACAGGTAGATTTTGATCCTATGGCTTTAAGTAAACATCACAAAGTAGATGTGGCGTTGTGGGGAGAAATTTCAGAAACGGTCAAAATCTTAGAGAAAAGATCAGAGAATGTAAAAAGAAATAATCAACGTATTGAAATAGCTGAACGTTGGAAGCTATGGAAAGAAGAGAAACAAAGTCGCTTAGAAGATTGTGGAGAAGCGTTAAGCTCAATTGCCGTATTCGAAACTATGAATGAAATTACGCCAGAAAACGCAGTTATCGCTGTAGATGTAGGGAATAATACATATTCGTTTGGACGTTATTTTGAACCAAAGTCGCAATCAATTTTAATGTCTGGATATTTAGGATCTATAGGATTTGCACTTCCCGCTGCAATGGGAGCTTGGGCGGCTGCTGGTAAAGATCGTCCTATATGGTCTGTTTCTGGAGATGGAGGATTCGCGCAATATATGGGAGAGTTCAATACTTTAGTACTGTATGATATGAACATTAAACATATTTTACTTAATAACTCAGAACTTGGTAAGATTTCAAAAGAACAGCGTGCAAGTGAGGTAGATGTATGGCAAACACAATTAAGTAATCCCAATTTTGCTAAGTATGCGGAGAATTGTGGTGCACTAGGAATTAGAGTAGAAAAGCTTCAAGATTTATTACCTGCAATGAAAAAGATTAATGAACACAATGGTCCTGCATTATTAGAGGTTATTACGGATTCTAATTTGATATAGTAATAAATGCTCACACATTTCAAATAATGATTTAAGCAGTTAATATCGTATTTACACCCGTAATTATTTGGACTACCTGATTTTTGTCTGACACTTTTTTAAAGATATATTAAGCAACTATTTTAAGTTTGTTATAAAATGGAATGTCTACCTTTAACAGGACAAAAAACTACAGCCAATAATCTTAGATTTGAATTATGGCAAAAAAGTATAAAGATGAATTTAAGTTAATGATTGTAGAGTCATTACAATCAGGTCAAAGTGTAAATTCAGTTAGTAGCGAATACAATCTCAATGTTAGTATGATTCGTAAGTGGCGTAAGTTTGATGAAGAAAACTTTGGTGATTTCACCACTACTTCAGTATTATCAGAAGACCAGAAACGTTTCGACTTTTGGAAAAAGGGTTAAGAAACGTAAAGTTAGAGCGCGATATATTAAAAAAGGCGATAAGCATCTTTTCCGTGAGCGACAAGTGAGATATGAATTTATTTTATCAAATAAAGATTATTTCCCTGTTGGGAGGATGTGAAAATGGACGAAAGTAAGTAATAGTGCGCTTTATAATTGGCTAAAAACAAAAGATATAAGTAGAAAAAAAGAGAGTTTAAAACATTTAAGAAATAGAATTACTGCTATTTTTAAACAGAGTAATCATATTTATGGTAGTCGACGTATTCGAAAATCTCTCGAAAGGGAAGACATTTATTATAGTCGTTCTTACATATCGTTTTTAATGAAGAAATTAGGTTTGAAAAGTGTATTGAGAAAAAGGTATGTAATTACTACTGATTCAAATCATTCCTATTAGATTCCTAAAAATATTTAAAATAGAGAGTTTGTAAGTACTCAATTAGGAGAAAAATAGGTTTCTGATATTACCTATATACGAAATGGTATTATTTTACTATTCTTCCGATATCTTGTAAATGTGTTTTTTCAATATCAAAACCACTAGATTTCATGGCTTTAAAACACATTTTAATTTGCCAGCGTTATTTGTACTCTTCTTGCGCTTTTTTCGGGTTTATTGAGCGATACTATAATCAAAAAATCTTATTTCCCTTTTTTGTTATTGGGTTTACAACCTGATAAATAGCAAAGTTGTCCATTGATTTTTACAATCTTATTATAATGTACAAACTCATTGGTTTTAAATCTAGTAAACAAGTGAGATACCTTATAATTTTGTCTTTATGGGGAAGAAATACTTTGAAATTATTACGAATCCGAATATAATATCTAATATTTTCACGTTTAAGAAGCTCCAACCATTGCTCTCCCAACTTCCAATTGGTTCTATCAATACTCAGTATGAGTTTACCTTACTTGGGAAGTAGGTTGAAAACAAGACGAGCAATAAGATCTGTATCTAAACTGCAATTAGTAATAAAGCGCTGTATGCGTCTTAAAGAGGATTCACTGCCAGATTCTGTATCAAAAGCATTAGCTAGCTTTTCAATAGTAACTGTTTGTACTTTGTATAGGGCGATTACAAAATGTGAAATCAGTTTTAATCGTGCTAAATTTATTTTTCCTTGTAAATGAGTGTTAAGGACACGAGCTAATTTACTATTTTTAGTGATAACATTGGCTTTCTTCATTAGAGAAATAAATCAGAACAACCTATCTAATATTTTTATAATCAATATTTTATGTTTTATCATGTGCTAAGAAAACATGGTTTTTAGCAAAGAAAAGAAGAGCGATTACAGAATATCATATTTTTCGTTCATATAGAGGAGTTCAATAGGTATCCACTATAATGAAAAACTTATTAGGAAACAATTTAAAGGTAACCCAATCTATGGGTGGAAAAGGGAATTGTTGGGATAATGTAGTAGCTGAATCTTTCTTTAAAACTCTAAAATATGAATGTGTTTACAGATATAAGTTCAAATCATTTTTTGACGATCATTATGTAATTAATCACGATATAAAATGGTATGACACCAAAAGATTATATTCTGCTTTAGGGTATAAAACTCCTTTAGAAATAGAACAAGAATATTTAAATATTAATTGAATATCCGTTTTCACTCATAATCCAGTAATATTTGCTATTACAAGTCTATCAAAGAGTTTATCTTCAAAGTATCTTCGGTTTAATTTATATACAAATTCATTGAGGTATAATTGAAGATACTTTCCTTTTATTT
>CALKXS010000008.1 GCA_938003745.1 uncultured Algibacter sp. | reverse complement strand
TTTGATTTCCGCAATTGGGCTAAATTCCGCTTAGTAGATTTTTTTACTTAAAATTCTTTTGTGTAAATCGGTTAGAGAATTTGGAGTGTTTTATTCGCTTAGATTTGATTTTTTAATGCAAGCTAACGTTAAATATATGGCGAGTTGGGCAGAAAACAAGTAATTATTTTCGGTATAGTCACAAGCCAAATCTTTTTATTTTGTTTTAATTTTTCTCTTTTAATACCAAATCAAAAGATTTGGCGACTTTGTAAATAGAAAACAACCTTTCGATTAAACACTAATTGCCCTATTTGCTATATATAGTGTTGTGTACAGTTATTTGTCAAGTTCAGCTTCCAGTTTCTCTATTTTAATTTTCAATTTTTCATTGTATGTGTTTCCGTCAATACCATTAGTAATTTTACTATGACAATTAGGACAAAGAGCAATCACATTTATTGGAGAATCACTTCCATTTTTGCTTAGTTCAATCATATGATGTACCTCTAAATAAGGTTCCCCATTCTTTTTAAGGAAAGGAGCTTGATTTTCACATCCTTCACAATTACCTTTAGCTCTTGTTAAAGCATATGTTTTTATTATCTCAGACCTCTTAACCCTTAATGAAGATGATTCACTAATTTTCTCAGGATTTTCTTTTGAGTTTTTATAAGCTTTTGCTCTGAATTCGGAGAATGATATTAATTCTGGGATTTTATTAAATTCTGTTTCGATATATTTATATGCTCTATCACTTACCGTATTTAATTTGACAGCTTTAATTATTTTTTCAGGAGTATAATCTGTTATTATCTCGATACTCTTATTTGTTACGACTAAATATGGTTTGCCGATTTTACTTCCATCTTTTTTTGAAGTCTTTTGGGCTATTTTCAGATCTCCTCTAAATCTAGTGCCAATAGGATTTTCATCTCTTAAATTTCTAGGGAATTCAACTCTGAAATCTTCAGAAAAGAGTTCTAGAGGTTTTACTCTTGGTCGAGAGCTTTTAGATTCAACAATAGTTTCCAGAAGTACTCCTTCAAACCTGTCTCCAATTTTGGGTGAATCTATCATTTTTTATTGGTTTTTGGTAATTGTACACAACTTTTAGTGTATGGTTAGTGCGGGAATAGAAAGTCAGAAGACTTTCGATTTAGCACGA
Organism: uncultured Algibacter sp.; assembly: GCA_938003745.1. Lineage (GTDB taxonomy): Bacteria > Bacteroidota > Bacteroidia > Flavobacteriales > Flavobacteriaceae > Postechiella. The sequence continues at coordinate 3,820 of CALKXS010000008.1, read as the reverse complement.
GGCAAAGCATTTTGTTTGTCTTTATCTTATTTTGTACAAAAGTCAAATCAAAATGATTTGACGGACTTTGTAAACATACACTAAACTTTGGTAAAGCACAAACCCCGTATTAATTATACGCATTGTTAGCTATAGTTTTTCCATTCTCCAATTATACTTTTCATATTCAGCTTGTTGCTTTCAAATTGTTTAGCTCTGTGTCCATTAGCTCCAGATGGGTGAGGGAAACCATTTAAAATAAAATTATCATTTAGTTTGTTGTCAGATTGTATTTTAGAAAGTACTTCATTAACACTTTTTCCTAAAGGAATTATTAACTTTCCTTTAAATTCATTAATTTCTGGAATAAATGATTTCTCTATTTGTTCCCATAAAATTTCAGATTTAAGTGGAGAAGGAGATGAGCCTGTGTAATTCTTTCCGTTATTAAATACGGGATATTTTATTACAGAAGTCGAATGTAAATAATTGTTTTCAACATCAAATAATTCACTTGTAGATTGAATATTTAACTGTTTATCAAGTTCTAATTCATCCAACATTTTAATCAGGTTATTTCTCATACTTCCAGCAAAACTACATTCTGCTTTTACTTTTTTTAAAGCTGAAGAAAAATCATCATTTTTGTTTATTTCTCTTACTACAGTCTTAAAAGACTTTTCCATTTGAGACCAACCAGGAGTAATTCCAACAATTATGATAGAAGCATTTACATTTATATAGTCAAAAGGAGCATAATATATTTCTATTTTACCTTGAGAGTTAACTAAATATTTTTCTTTCATTAAATCTTCTTTGGTATAAGAATCCTTTAATACTTCACTTTTAATTTCTTTTTCAAATTTCATTAACGGCATTTTTTTGGAATTATAGCTAACGGTCTTGTATATGAAAAGTAGCGTGTTAAAAAGTGATACTTTTCGGATTAAACACAAGCCGAATTTTTAAATTTTATTAATTAACTTGTTTTTGGAAATTTGTCAAATTTAAAAATTTGGCGACTTTCTAAAAACGCCCGAACCTTTGTTTTAGCTACGATTTGAGCTATTTTTTATATACGTTGTTGTGTGTAGTACTTTATAGCACTAATGTTTTTTCGTAGATTCTATTTATTAAATTTTCCTTTCTTCTCTCTAACGATTCTACATTCCATTTTTCCTCTTTCATAATGTCCTGCGTTATAACAAATGAGGATATTACATTGTCAATATTCGCATATGCATTTTTCTTTTGGTCAAAATTATAGTTTTGAGCTTGAACGTTTTTTCTTAAAGACAAAAGTGTAAGATTTGCCAAAGAGTTTGTCCAGTTTTCAGTTTCTTCTCCAGTAAAAATTTCCGACCAATCTTCGTTTAAGGTTTGAGGTAAAATATGTTCCAAGTGTAAGTTTGCACTTAAAGGAATAAAGTTCTCTTTGTTATTGTCAGTTGAAAAATACTCAACTAAAAGTAAAACAGCTCTGTCCCATCTTCTGCCATAAACATAAGAACTTTGCAACTCCTCTTTAAATGATTTTGTCGTTCCATAATATTCTAAATTGGATTTTAGTTCCTCTTTTATTTTCTCAATAGGCGAGTTGCTCTTAATTAATTTTAGAATATTAAAGGATGATTGTTTAATTCTTGCTACAGTTTTTCCAGCAATCCAATTTTGATAATAGTAAGCAACTAATAATTTTGTTAATTCCTGTATGTCTTGATAATTTTCAAAAATAGCGGTTGAAATAATCGCATTCCAATAAATTTTATGTCTTAAATACTTTAAACAAAAAACGTATTTATTCTGTAAACTATGAAGTTCAATGTAAGCATCCGAGAAGTCGCTAATTTCTTTGATTATGTCAAGTGAGTCTTTCTCTTCTTTTTTGAAAATATCAAGAAGTTCTTTATCTAATCGACTTTTTGGGTTAGAAGCTAACTTGTAATATAAATATGTATTTAACATACTATCAATATCCAATTCAGCGAATTTTAAGTTAGAAATTATGTTTTCCCATTTAGATTTAAACGCTGTCATATCTTCTTTACTCGATAATTTTACCATTAAAGAAGACTTTAAAATATCAATAGAACTTAATGGCATTCCTCTATCGTTAAGAACATTGAAAATTTGAATAGCACTATCTTGTGAAGGACAAGTTATAACTGCAAGAACTACATTTTCATAAAACCAGATTATGAAATCCTCAACATTAATTTCTTCAGATTTCACTTTCTCGGTAAAAAACAAATTTATGTAGTGAGCGTTTGCTAAATATTTTTTCTTTTTTAGTTCTCTTTCTACATTCTTAAATTCGATAAATTCGATTTTTTTTAGAACATCAGATTCGAAGTCAACTTGATATTTTTCGTTTGTTAAAAAGCGTAATTTTCTTTTGCTTTCCTCGTATTCGTCTTGGATTGAATTTGATATATATTTAAGAGCTTTTTTTCCTAAAATATTCTCATATAAATCTCTGAATACACAAGCCATTATTGTAAAAGTGGTAATTCTTTGTTGACCGTCAATAACATCAAATCGATTGTCATTATTATTTTCCACTAATACGATTGAACCACAGAAGTAATTTTCATTATCGTTTCTTGAAAATGCACTTACTAAATCGTCAATTAAGTCAGATATATTTTCTTTATCCCAAGAATATGGTCTTTGGTAATCTGGTATTTGGTAAAATTTTTCATCGTCAGCTAAAATCTTTTTTAGGTTGCTTATTTCAGCTCCAATCTTGAGGTTCTCCATTAATTTTGTTTTTGGTAGTGGTGTTTGTCGTATTACACACAACGTTGCTGTATAAGATTAGTTGCGTGTTTTAAGCTACTAATTTAGTAAATAGACTACTAACCAAGAAAGTCCGTTTGGACTTTCGTAAGTAAACTAAAACCAGCAATTAATTTTATACGGTGTTGGCAAACGTATTTTATTATTCAGTTTTTAATAATTTATCAGTAAGCGATTTACTATATCTAATTGGGTCTTCGTATTTAGAATGAGGTATTGGATAAATTACGGTTTTTAATTCAGATGTTTTGTTTAAATATTTTTTTGCAAAAAGAGCGTTATCATAATATTTATTATTTATAGATACTATAGAATCTAAACTAATTCTTTCATTAAGTGAAAAATTTATGATGTCTTTGAAAGTATTATATATATTCAAATATCCTATTTTATTTTTTATTGTTTTGCTAGAAATCATGATATATAAGCTTGAGTCAATTTCAGTTATTAAAACCCTTCTGGAGTCAATTAGACTGTACTTATTTAATAATTCATTGTTAAATAAGCCGAATGGTTCAGGCAGATTACTATAGAATTCACTACTATTTGCTAATTTAATTCTAATACTTTGAAATTGATTTTCTTTATAATCTTTTGGGTAGTATTTGTATAAAGTTATTGTATCTAGATTATTGTCATTATTTAGGTCGAAAATTATTTTTTCAACCTCATCTATTCGTGAATAATTATTTTTTTTTGAAGTATTAGAAGTGTCAATTCGCGTTTTTTTATTCGTTTTTACTTTTAATTCTGTAGTTGGTTTTTGTTCTAATATTTCAATTTTTCGGGTTTCCTTTTGTTTGCAAGAAAACATTATTATTATTAAAATCCCGATTAAAGTTAGTAATTGTCTTTTCATATGTTTGCCAACGCTCACGTATAAGAATAGTACGTAGTTTGAGTGCGAGGATTTTCCGCAGGAAAATCGGAAGCAAGCAAACACTCTCTAACCTTTTGATTAAGCACTAAAATACGTATTATTTTTATACAATGTTAGCTTGCGTTTATCTTTTTTCTTTCTTTTTGTGTTTTCCTTTCTGTG
>CALKXS010000007.1 GCA_938003745.1 uncultured Algibacter sp. | reverse complement strand
GAGAGAAAATAGATTCATTTTGGTCATCGCCCAATAAAATTCTACTTATAAGTGCTTTAATATTTATTATAAAATCATCACAAGAAACTAAATGAACCATAAAGTTAAAACCTTTTTTTGGCAACAAATAGTCTAATCCTAATTCTTTTGGCAACGTTTTATCACCTTCAGCAATTAGCTTAATTTGTCTAGCTATTGAAGATTTTCCAATTCCTCTCAGTCCAAAAATTGATAAAAAAGAGCTTTCGGTTGATAAACCTAAAATTAATGATTCTATTTCTTCATATCGACCAATAAATTTATTTGGGTCATTAATTTCGTGAGTAGGTGAAAAAGCATCATTTATATCTGTAATATCTAATTTCATAGTTTATTTTTAATTAAGCCCAACGTCCCGCGGCACGCGTCACTGACGTAGCCACGTAACGATGCGATGCAAGACCTTAGGGATCACATCGTTACGCATATGAAACGTAGGACAGGTGATAAGCACTTTAGTTTCGGTTTATTACTTAGCTAAATATAAATATTTTGCTTTTATTTTTGTTCTTAAAATGCTAAATTTTATATTTAGCGGACTTTGTAAATAAAAAAAGGCGTTCGGATTTGCTCCAAACGCCCTATGTTTTTTATACATTGTTGGCAACTGGCTATTTTTCAAAAGCACCGTCTTCAGTAATCATTTCAGAAACATTTAAAGTAGGTAAGATAAATTCATTAAATTTTGTATTGTCAGTTTTTGAATGTAATACTCCTCTTGTTGTTCCAACTGTTATCATTGCTAAATGAGCTAAAAAACCTTTGGGGATATCAATAGTTTTTCCATTAGAAAATTCACCCCATTTATCTTCCTCAATGCTAAATTCACAAGATACTTCAATAATTAAAAAGGGTTTTTCTTTTTGTTCGAATTGAAATTTAATTATTGAAATAACAGCTGAGTCTTCTGTACTGGTACCAAATTTCACATTTGCTTCAAGTCCAATATCATCATTACATTCATCATATGAACTTTCAATTATTGCAAATTGTTCTGTATTTATTTTTTCTAATTTGAATCCAATTTTATTCATTATAATGCCTTTTCTCTAATCCATTATTATTTGTAAAATCTACTTTAATAACTCGACTTTTTGAAATTTGATATTTATTTGTTTTAAATGTTGATTTAATATATTCTAAATCCTTATGTAAATTTATTTCAGTTTTTTTGGTTTTATTTAATTCCAGTAATTGGGTGTTTAAAACATTTTCAATTTTTGAAATTGTTTCTAAAGTAAGATTTTCTCTTCCTTTAATTATTTTACTAATTTGTTGAGGAGAAACATCTAATAAAAGAGCTAATTCCTTTTGTTTAATGTTGTTAGTCTTAAGGTGAGTATTAATTTTAATAGCAATTTTTCTTGAATGCTTAAGCCAAGATTTATTTGCTAATCGTTTTTTTGCTTTTTTTTCCCATTTACTTTTATTCTCAGAGGTAAGTGAGTTAAGCTTTTTATTTAAGTCTTTAATTGCCATAATTACTTTATTTCTAAATATTCGAAATCATCCTCGTCAAATAATCCGTTATCAATTAAGTATTCTTTTACAATATCTAGGTTTTTTAATTCTTCTTTTAAATGATCGCGATCATTCATTGTTTTAGTTAGTTTAATAGCCCCGCCAGTAATAACATAAGTGTTTTTTGCAATTCTAATGGCATAAATTCTTAACCAACTTTTGTGTTCTGAACCATATGCTTTTGTTTGTTGATGGTCTTTTAAAGTGTATTCATTATTGTGAAGAGGTTTAAATAAGGTTTGGAGTGCTTCATAATCATTGGTTTTTCCACTTTCTGATATTTCTAATATTGTTTCTTCAAGTTCTTCCGCTTCTTGAATGGTTTTTTTAATTGCTTGTTCAACTCCTACTTCTCCATAGAATCCGCTTTGAAGGTCTTTAATATGTTCGTTGAAAAAGTCAGATAAATATTCAACATCCGTCCAATTGTCAAATATTCTTTCAAACTCATCATTTTCATTTTCAATATATTTTACAGCAATTAAACTGTTCTTTATTATAGCAAATATACTACCTATTTTCATGAAATCAACCTGTAAGTTTACTTCTTTTAAATTTTGTGACATAAAGTTACGTTAAAATATTGAATTTTAATCTTTTTTTATGCTTGTTGCCAACGGTTTGGCTAGGCTTAGTGTGGGAGTTGATAAATCGAGATTTATCGGACGAGCCACTGAGCTTAGACTTATTTATTTGTTTTTCTTTGTCGACTTAAAACTAATCTTTGAATATCCGTAATTAGGCATAATTATAAAAAAGACTTATTTTAGATAAAAAAAATAAGGATGAATATTTTCAGTTTTACAGCCCATTTTGATGGTGAGGAGTCCTGTCGTAATCACTTTAAGGCAGAGCGAGATAAAATAGGAGTTGTCTGTAAAAGATGTGCTCACGATAGTCATTATTGGATAAAAAGTAAATGGAGTTATGAGTGTAAAAAATGCCGAAGTAG
>CALKXS010000006.1 GCA_938003745.1 uncultured Algibacter sp. | reverse complement strand
AAGATAAATTAAATAATAGACCACGAAAAATTATTCGCTATAAAACTCCTAAAGAAATAATAGAAAATGAACTAAAAATGGTAGCTTAGACTTAAATTAAAATTAGCAACAATTGTTGCGTTAACACATTCAATGCAGCATATTAAAAAATTTTGATGCAGCTTGTATGGATGCTAAAAAATCAAAAAAAACTTGGTTATGATTCTCAGCAACGTATCGAGGCTGTTTGTAATTAAATTGAGATTTTAAAATTTATTTTTTTCTGTTCGGCAGGAATTAGGGTATATGTAGAAATATACACCATCATCCTCAAAAGGAAAAACACCTTTTTAAAGAGGGGCTACCTTCCGATTTTTAAAATACAAGCTCAATTTTTTGAGATTTTTGAAATAACTTCTCTCTGAGCGCACCAATAGACTACCTGTTATGACATATTTTCTATATATAGTATTCTGTTAGTCTAAAAATCACTTGACAAAAGAACCACAAAAAACAAACACCACATAAACAGAGTTTTACAACCAAAAATATTCATTTGCCACTCCTTTTTCCATTAGGGTATTACTTGGCAATTAAGGTTTTTAAATTCAAAATATTGGACTATATATGGACTAAATACTGGAATCAAAAAACCCAATCGACTAATAATTAGTTAATTGGGTTTTTATTTAGTGACCTCGACTGGATTCAAACCAGTAACCTCTTGAGCCGTAATCAAGAATTATATCATTCACCTAATATCTATTGGTTGTATGAATACTATATAAACTCCTGTTTTTTAACAAACACCCTAATATTTGTTAATATCTATTATTCATTTATTAATATAATTTTTCTGCAAATATTCTGCAAATGATTATTTTTGATTAAAATAAACAACAATGAGTTATATTATTTCGATTTGGCTTGATAGAAGAAGAGCTAAATCTAATGGCAAATTCCCAGTTAAACTTCGCGCTTATAAAAAAAGCAATCAAAAAGAAAAAAGCTACTCTATAAATACCTCTCTATCAATCAATGAATTTGAAACAATTTGGATTAATCCAAAAGATAAAAATTTGAGAGGTAAAAATAAGGAAATCTATTTAAAACTTCAGGCTATTGAACAAAGAGCAAATAAAGAAGCTGGTCAGATGACTGTTTTCGATTTCCCAAAGTTTGAAACAAAAATGTTTCGTAAATCTTCAGATCAAAACAATGTTCAATATCACTTTAATTTAGCAATAGACAAAAACAAAGAAAATGACAAAATTGGAACATCAGAGAGTTATAAATACACACTCAACTCGCTAGCCATCTTTAGTAAGATTAAGAATAAAATAGAGATTGAAAAACTGACATTTGAAGCTATCAATGTTGAATGGTTAAGTGATTATGAAAAATTCATGTTATCAAAGGGAAAAAGCTACACTACTATTTCAATCTATACTAGAACCTTGAGAGTTATTTTCAACAATGCTATAATTAAAGACATCTACCCTTTTGGTGCTAAAAAAAATAATAAATATCAAATACCAAACACTAAAAAAGTTAAGAAAGCTTTGAACCCAAATCAATTGAAATGTTTGTTTGATGCTGAGGTTAAAAACAGGAATGAAGCTAAAGCAAAAGCGTTTTGGTTTCTTTCCTATAGTTGCAACGGCATGAACCTTAAAGATATAGCTCTATTAAAATATTCAGACATTAAAGGAGATAAATTTGAATATTATCGCGCCAAAACATTTGATAAATCCACTGAAAAAAAAAACTATAATAATCTATTTAACCGATTTTACGAAGGATGTTATCTCAAGGTATGGAACCAAAAATAAAAGTGGTTTTGTATTTGATATTATCGACACTAAAGATGATAGCCTTTTACAATACAAAAAAATAAAAAACTTTACCAGGTATATCAACGACCATATTAAAAGAATAGCTAAAGCAAACGATTTACCGCTCGATTTAAGCACCTACTGGGCAAGACATTCGTTTGCAACTCAATCAATACGTAAAGGCGCTAGTATGGAGTTTATAAGTGAGGCTTTGAACCATAGTGATCTTAGTGTTACAAAAAATTATTTTGCTGGATTTGAAGATGAAGCAAAAAAAGAGTTCGCTAACACGTTACTTGATTTTTAATCACAAAATTATTAAGAAAACATACTATGGATAGAGAACTTCAATTTATCAACGAACTTAATAGAATTGAAAGCGGAGTTGAATTTTTAAAACATTTTAAGAATGATAAAAAGTTAAATGAAATATTATTTACAGAATATTTAGGAACTAAACTAAAACCGGACTTAGATATTTTTATAAGTCATCATATTTCTGATGAGGAAATTAATTTAGGTTTCTCTAGAGCTGCTACTGATCCAGAAAACGAATATCCAATCGAAATAATTACAAATGAACAAGGAGAAACATTTAGGCATAGAAGCACTTATTCTAAAATAGAAATATATCTCAAAGACTTAGAACGTAACTTTAATTATTTAAATGAACGAGAAAGAAGAAATGATATGCCAGATAAATATCTTGCTCATTCAATTGATAGAGTTGAGTTTATTAACAAGATAAGCAGAATTGTTAAAAATCTAATACTGTTTCCAGAAGAAAAAGCTAACTCAAAAAAAGGGTCTAGAGCATTTATTAAAAATAATATTACAGAATTAGAAAATCTAAAACTTCCAAATTTAACCAGATACATTTTAACAGATTTCTTAAATGAACAATGTAAAATCATAAATGATGATTATGATTTTATTGAAGCCCCGTCAAAAACGTTTGCTATTGAGTACATTAATAAATACTTGAATAAACTTGATAAAAACACAGATTATACCCCAACATCAGATTATGTTTTGTTTAAAGAAAAAATATTAAACAGCGACAATATTCTATTACCAAAAGTTAATATTAAAGAGGTCTTCGAGTTTTTTAAAGTATTAACTGAAGAACCAAAAGACAAAGAAGATTTTTATTTAAGCGAAAGAAAACTATTAATATTTATCAATAACACTTTTATAGAAACTGAAAAAGAGTTTACTAAACAAAAATTTAATATTCCTTTAACCAATAAAATTGATGTAAGAAGTGTATTTAGAAGATTTCAAGATTATTGCTCAGAATTTGAATACAACCAAAAAAGGGTAAAACAAAAATATTTTGATATTATGGATAATTCATTTGAAGGTTTTAACCAGACTGATCGCAAAAAGTGGAATGATACTAATTCCAACATAGCAACTATTACAAATAAAAAGGTGTAAATTAAGGTGTCTTTAGTACACCTGTTTAAAATCCTAATAGAAAACCAATACCTATGCATTGTTAAACCTAAACAATGTATAAATGTCATCAATAGACCAAACTTTAAAAGAAGTTCGCGAGGGATTAAAAGACCTCAAAGAATTAAAAGAGTTCTTACTAGAAAAAGAAGCCTCTACTTCAGGAACAGAAATACCATCCGACATAGACGAATCCGCCTTGTTTTTAAATAAAAGCAAGAATACTATCTATGCAATGGTTAGAAACAAAGAGATTCCCCATTATAAACATCGTAACCGATTATACTTCTTTAAATCGGAGCTTGCTGAATGGTTAAAAGGATTTAGTCAGAAAACTAAAAATGATATTAATGATGAGGTAGATTCCATATTATCCAAAAAGAAATAATTGGTTTAAATGGAAGATCCATCTCACAATTCTAAAACTCAAAGGCAAAGTGTTTTCAGCGCGTTTTATAACTCACCTAAAACAATGCTTATGGTTAGTATAGAAACTGGTATTTATCGAGCTAACGTGTGCCGGTATGTTTCTGAGTTTAGAGATTTTAATCAAATAGATTCGGTTAAAAAAGATATTTGCCCAATTTCAAGACATGCTGCAGAATTTTTAACTACTAATCCTGAATACCTTTCAGATTCAAGCAAAACTATTTAGAATGGCACAAAATAAAAAATCGTTTGTATTGCATTTAGATAGTCTTGATGTTTTAGATGAGCTTACAATAGAACAAAAAGGACAGCTAATAGATGCTATAAGAGCCTACCATTGCGATAAAGAGTATGAGCTAAGCGGACTAATGAAAGCTGTATTTATTCCTTTTAAAAATCAATTCAATAGGGATGATGAAAAGTATAAAAATATCTGTGATAGAAATAGAAAAAACGGAAGCAAAGGGGGACGTCCAGAAAAACCCAAAAAACCCAGTGGGTTAATTAAAAACCCAAAGCAACCCAAAAAACCCGATAGTGATAGTGATAGTGATAATAAAAAATAAAGAGAAACTAAAGTAAAAGAGAAATACAAAGTTTCTCGCGCTATTCAAATTATAAAAAAAGAAAAACAGCAAGAGTTAGATGTGTTGTGGATGCAAAATAAATCTCAAATACCAGATAAGGAAAAACTCGTTCAATCCTTCAACAACAAAATGGAATTAGAATTAGCGCAAAATAAAATTCAGTTTGAAGCAAATCAACTCATGCCTAGATTCAAATCTTTTGTTCTCAACTGGGTTTCGAATGCAAATGATTCTTCTAAAAACAACCAACAATCTCGAAAACGCTCAAAGCGATTTTAAAAAATAATATTTAACAATAAAAACTAGTACAATGAAAAAATTCGAAAAAACAAACGACACCAAGACACAACAACTCAATAAACTTTTTGAAGCCAATGAGGTGCTAAATGCATTACCAGAATCAATTAAAAAGCGTCTTTTAAAAACAATCAATTTAGATGCAGAAGATTTAGCTGCAGAAGTTGAATTAGCAAGTAAAGACTTTGAAGGATTTACTCAATCAAAAGCCGATAATGATGTTTATTCTGGATCTCCTGGTAAAGGGTTTACAACAGGTGAACCTACAGATAAAGAAATTGAAGAAATTTTTGGTTAATCATATTTAATCTTTAAAAACAAAAATGAAAAAATTCGAAAAAATACTATTGCTTGAAGACCTTGATAAACTAAAAGAAATGGTTAATCATGTTAATAAATTAAAGCCACATTTAATAGATTTAAAACAGAAATACGAAGCTTTGGAATTAGGCACTTTTACAAATTTAATATTTCAAGAACTCATTAAAAAAGGAACGAAGAACATAGAAAATAAATATGTCAAATTTCTAAATAAAGAACTGGATAATGTAGGCATTAAATCAACATTAATAAGAAATAATCTCACTAAAGAATCTGGAAAACAATTTGAATTCCTTAAACAGTCTTTAAGCTCTTTAAAAGCATTTAAAATACCTTATTATGGAATGTACAAATCCCACCAATTACCTCTCGAATTAATTTTTTATAGTGATAGATCAGAAGCTTTTTATGTTAATGATGAAAATGAAAAAATCATTAAAGAAAATTTCTGCACGTTATACATCGAAACATTTGAACAAAAACAAATATATGATTCTTTTAGTAAGATTAAAGATGCTTACAATGAGTTACTTGAAATCACAAAAGAGAATTCAAAAATTAAAAATTCATTTGAAGGACTTGAAAGCTTAAAAAAGTATATTATAGATTCAGTAGAACATATTCAGTTTAAAAGTCTTCAATCTAATCTAAAAAACTCCACAAATAGAGCTATAATAGACGACAATACCCTAATGGATTTTATTAAATTTTTAACCAACGCTAAGAATTAATGGGAACATTTCAAGGGCCATATCACGATAGAGTACGTTATAAATTACAGCATAAATTATATGGAAATATAAAAGTTAAATCAGCCGATGTTATTGGATGGGACGACGATGACAAAGAACAGCATAGAAATGATGATTATTCAGGAGTCTTTCCAAAATGGAGTAATTCTTTAAAATTCACAGGAGAAGCTAAAAACTACATTAATGCTATTCGAAGGATATATGGAAGAAATGAAGAGATTAGAATAATTAAAGATGAGAAAGATCAATTAGATATTTGGCAGCGTGTTTATAGTGGATATCTTACTGTTAAAACATGGGAAGAGGATGATGGTATTGTTGGTTTAAAATTTGACTCAGGAGGTTTAGAAAAAATATTAAAAGCAAGAAAAAAAGTAAAAACGGAAATAGAGCGCACAATAGATTTAAAAGGAAATACAATACCAAGTATGCCTTTGAAAAAGTTGCATCTTCCAGGTAGGAGGATTTTTTTAATAACCAAATTTAAAAATGCTTCTGTAGATAATGAATTAAAGTTAAGTGTAGAAACAAATGCAGGAAAAACAAGAAGGCAGGCAGGAGGTATTCCTATTATAATAGAATCTCAATCTCATGATCTGGCTAATTCTGTTCAATTTCAATCTTTAGGTTCGTCATCTAGAGGTACTACCGGAATGATGTTTTATGCGGTAAATGATAGAACAAGAATTTTAAATATAGATATTTCCTTTAGTTTAGATGCTTTTTTTAGGCAATATGAGAATGTGCAATGGTGTAGATATCAGGTGTGTTTCTCTATTTATAATAATGGTTCTAATTATGATTTAAAAGAAAGAAAGGTTTTATATGAAATACGTTCAGACTCTAGATCTCCAACAACAAATTTGATAAAAGGAGGTGTTTCGGTCGGGAATTTACCTTCAGATTTTCCATTTCCATTTCCTAAATTCACAAAAAAAATAGAAGGTAGTTTTAATTTAAATATTGAATTGTTAGAAGGAGAAAGTATGGCTTTAGAGTGTCTTTTAGCTTCAGATATGTCTAGGGACATACATGCAAGAGTCAGATGTTATGCTCAGAATATTGAAGCTAATCTTCAAATAAATGAAGACAGTAATTTTCCATCTACTATAACAAATGGTGTTTTAGCTTATGAGTTATTAGAGCGATATGTGGAGATAATGACAGGCAGTAAAAATAATTTTAAATCTAATTATTTTGGCAGAAAAGAACTTGGTTATGATGAAGATGGGCCAGGAGCGTATATTTTCTTTTCTCACGGTCATTGGATAAGACTTTTTGAAAAGGGTGATGATCTTTACAAGCCTTTTACATCTTCGTTTCAAGATATTCTTCAAACTCTAAAAGTACTCAAGCATGTTAATTTGGGTATTGAAAATAGGGGCTTTCAAGAGATTATAGTGATTGAAGAAGAATCACATTTTTATAATAATAATAATAATAATACAACAGTAAGACTAGGAGAGTTTTCTGGAGATAAGTTTGTTTATAATCAAGTTAAAAAGGTAAAACGGAAAAGTATAGAAGATTTATATTTTGGAGAAATTGAAATAGGAAGTGATATAGCTGGAGAATATGAAGAAGTTTTTGGTTTAGAAGAAACCAATACTAAAGCTAATTTTTCTACGCCAATTGAAAATGACAATGTATATTCAAAAATATCTAAGCATCGATGGGATACTTATGGACCTGAAATTATTAGAAGAAGAAATAAAGAAATCAAACCTACAGACGACCACAGTTTTGATTCTCACATTTTTCTATTTGATGTAAAAAAAGGATTAAATGACATTTATGAATTAAAAAAATGGGAAGATGTGTTGGAAACAAAACCGTTAAATATGTTCGATCCTGACTCCTCTTATAATTTTTTATGGTCTCTCGTACAATTAGTATTAACGCACGGATGGTATTTAAATGGAGGTTTACAAGAATTTCCAATGGATTTTATAAGATTTGGAAGTTCAGTAGGAAAAAGCAGTGTCGTCATTCATCCGAAGGGTAAAAAGAGTTATGCCGAAAATGGAAATATAGCAATTTCAGATCTAGACCGTGCTAGGTTTACTCCTGAAGAGGTGTCTTTAGAATACGAAGTTTCATTATACTTAAATAGTTTAATTGAAGGACAACAAACTATAAGAGGTTCTAATATTGAAAATATTTACGGGTTATTTGAGTACAAAAATGAGGTAGGTAAATTAGAAAAAGCACGTATTATTTCCATAAAGCCAAATAATAAAGGAGAATTTAAATTATTAAAAAGAATAAGATAATGACTGATAAAACTTATAAAAAATACACCCTAGTAATAGATCAATGGTTTATAAATGGCTTTAATGGTGTTCAGGCCTATAAAAAAATATATCCTAAATATAATAATGCTGATAAATCCTTTAGAATTATACACGAAATTCCACGAATCAAAAGGTATATTAAGGAGAAGCATGATCAAGCCAAAAAAAACTAAGAACTACTCACGAAATGTTGTTAGAGGAACTAGAAAACTGGGCGTATTCTGATATAACGGAAACCTTGAAATTATCTCCTGAGGAAATAAAAGAATTGTCTCTGGAAATAAGAAGGTTAATAACCAAATACAAGCACATTTCCAGACATATAAAGGACAAAAAGGGTAAGGTGGTTGAAACCATTGAAACTGTAGAGTTATGGTTTGTATCAAAGGAAAAAGCGATGGAAATGATTCATAAGCATGTAGGTTTTTACGAAAAGGATAATAAGCAAAAAACTGATTTGACAATTCTAACTCCAGAACAAAGAAAAGCTAGAATAAAAGAACTTTTAGCAAAAGCTCAAGAGCAAAGTCAATAAATCTATTGTGGTTAGATTTAGATAAAATAGAATTATTTTTTTTTAAAACGATTTCTGTTCCTACGTTCAATTAATTGTTCTTTATGATTTTGAGATAATACACTTTTCGAATTAGACCTGCCCGAACCACCAAACAGCTCATCTTTTAACGCTGCCGCGTCATTTAATAAACGATGAGCGTTAGCCTCTAACCTTTCTAATTTTTCCAAAACACTTTTATTTATCATCTTGCTATTGTTTATTTAACTCACCAATAGGAATATAAGAACCTTCGCGGAACGTATAAATAATATCTGTTTCGACTTCTTTTGTAGGTTTAAATAACTCTCGAATGTCAACATCTAAAACTTCGGCAATTTTTAATAACACCTCTTGTCTTGGTAAAGACTGGCCTTTTACAATATTAGACATACCAGTGATGGAAATATCCACTCTATCTGCAAGTTCTTTACCTGTTATCTTTTTTTCCTTTAATAACTCTTTTATTCTTAAAACACCCATATCTAATTATTTGCATAAAGATATGAAATAATAGTAAAACTTATATTATTTTTAAATAATTCAATTTAAACTTGAATTATATTGTATTTAAACTTATATTTGTTTTTAAATAATAACAGTTAAACTTATATGATAAATAATAATTTACTAAAACAAGTATTAATCTTTGAAGAAAACAGCTCTTTTTATTCTGCGGAAGAGTGTCAAATGATACGTAAAGAATTGTTGATGTTATGCACTGAAAAAATAAAAAAAATCACTCATAATTCCAATAATATTAGATAAGTAAATAGCAACATTAAAACCAATACTTTCTCTCTTAAACCTGACCTATTTAAACAAATATTAAAATAGATTAAAGACAAATAATAAATTATGAATATTGAAAATGAATATTTAGATGATCAACTTGATACCCTGAAGAAATATTGGGATTCATATACTTTTCAAGAAAGGGAAGTAATAATTCAGGAAATAAAAAAAGAAATTTAATCATGAACTGTAAAACCACAACAATATATTTAGACAATGATGATAATTATGAAATTGAAAACGCTGAAATTAATAGATTATTCAAAAAAGTTTTTACTATAAATAAAGATCGAGTAATAACTTATAAATCTTTAAGTAAATAACATGCAACAAATTATAAGATAATATGTTGCATGTTATTTACTTAAAGATTTAATAGGAATACTAATTTTATAAAAATCTGCAAATATTCTGCAAATAAAAAACCAGTAAAAACCAAAAACAATGGTAAGTACTGGTTTTATTAGTGACCTCGAAGAGACAGAGTTCAAACTTTTTGAATGATGATATTAACTTAATTCTCTCAAAATCAATGATTATGAATAATGCTTCCTCGCAAAGATTTAACCCCACTTCATCTTCTGTAATCTAACAGCATTTAAAATTGCAAGCAAGGCAACACCTACATCTGCAAAAACGGCTTCCCACATTGTGGCTAGTCCACCAGCTCCTAAAATGAGAACTATAATTTTTACGCCAAAGGCTAGAACAATATTTTGCCAAACAATACTTCTGGTAGAACGTCCTATTTTTATGGAGCGCGCAATCTTTGAAGGTTGGTCATTTTGAATAATAACATCTGCAGTTTCTATAGCGACGTCACTTCCTAGACCACCCATTGCCATACCAACATCACTTGCTGCCAAAACTGGTGCATCGTTGATACCATCTCCTATAAAAGCGACTTTTGTATCCGGTTGTGCTTTAAGCTTTTCTACTTCGTTAAGCTTATCTTCTGGCAACAAACCACCTTTTGCCCAATCAATGCCTAATTCTTTAGCAACCTGTTGGGTAATTGAATCCTTATCGCCAGAGAGCATTATAATTTTTGAAATTCCAGATTCCCTGATCTGTTTAATCGCTTGATGGGCATCTTCCTTCAGTTCATCGGCAATGGTAACATAGCCAGCAAATTTGCCATCGATACCCACCATCACGATGGACTCAATAATGCTATCGGTTTCAGCAGGAACATCTATGCTATTTGAAGTCATCAATGCTTTATTTCCTACCAAAACGGTTTTCCCATTTACACTTCCTTTTAATCCCTTACCAGCAATTTCAGATACTTCTGTAGCTTCATAGTCGGCACCTTCTGCCTTGTATTCCAGAATTGCTTTTGCAATAGGATGTGTGGATTGTTCTTCCATCGCCATCAGGTACTGCATAAATTCAGCTTCCGCAAAAGTGGATTTATTTACCACTTCCTTAATCTTAAAAACACCTTTGGTCACCGTTCCCGTCTTATCCATTACCACGGTATTCACCTTAGTCATTGCATCCAAAAATGATGCGCCTTTAAACAGGATTCCGTTGCGAGATGCAGCACCCAATCCACCAAAATATCCTAGCGGAATGGATATTACCAAAGCACAAGGACAAGAGATAACTAGAAAGATTAAAGCTCGATATAGCCAGTCTCTGAACACATAATCATCTACAACGAAATACGGTAAAAAGGTCAGACCTATGGCTAAGAAAACTACAATAGGCGTGTAAACACGAGCAAATTTTCTAATAAACAACTCGGTTTTAGATTTACGAGCGGTGGCATTCTGCACCATATCTAGAATACGTGCGATAGAGCTGTCCTTGAACTCCTTAGTAGTTTCTACCTCAATAACTCCATCAAGATTGATACTTCCTGCAAATACAGATGCTCCTTTCTGGACGGTATCCGGTTTACTTTCTCCGGTAAGAGCAGCGGTATTGAAAGAACCTTTATCTGAAAGTAATATTCCATCAAGAGGCACTTTTTCTCCTACGCGTACTTGAATTTTTTCGCCTATCTCAACCGTCTCAGGATTAACCGAAATGAAGTCGCCATTTCGATATACTAACGCCTCATTAGGTCGCACATCTAATAAAGCCTTGATATTTCCTTTTGCTCGGTTAACCGCTGCTTGTTGAAATAATTCGCCCACGGCATAAAACAACATTACAGCTACACCTTCTGGGTATTCTCCTATGGCAAATGCGCCCAAAGTTGCAATGGACATTAAAAAGAACTCCGTAAAGAAATCTCCATTCTTAATACTGTTCCAACCTTCTTTTATTACAGGGAAGCCAACAGGGATATAAGCTACGGTGTACCATACGATTCTTACCCATCCTTTAAAGAAGGGAAAAGTGTCAAAATAATCAACTGCAATACCTATTATAAGCATTACAAAACTGAAAATCGCAGGAATATATGTTTTCAAATTAGACACTTCGTCTGGACTACTATGATTGTGACCGTCATCGTGGCTGTGCTCGCCAGAATGTTTTTGCGTGTCTAAGTCTCTTAAGTTTACTTTTTTCTTTTTCATTTACTATTGAATAAATTAATTATGTCATTTGGCATAGGCATACGTTTTAATGGTGGCACATTTGAACCTCCTGTATTTCCTAGTGGCACGTGATTAATAAACGACTTCCAACCACCAACAACTAATCTGATTATTTGACCAAATACTTCTTTAGTATTCTTTTGCATAAACCCAAATTTCAACATTAACCAATGTGAATAGGTATGTTCAATGGGATAAGATTGACCTATAATATGACTCCTTTCTAAATGATGCCAGGCAATATCAAATTGTTCCATTTTTAAATTATTGCGGTACAACTCTAATTCTTTACAATATGCCTGTTTTAGATGTCTTGGTATTTTAATATTTAACGTCATATCCAATGATTTTTTATAAAAGTAGTTTAATAACTAGTGCAACAGAAGTGCATTTATTGCCCACTACATTTCTCGCATATTCCCTTTACAACAAGGTTTACATCTTCGGCTATATAGCCGTCAGGTACTTTGATTTGTGGAATTTTATGTTCCGTAAGACATACTGTTTCATTGCAATTGTTACAATGAAAATGTAAGTGTAAATCTTGTTCAATCTCACAGTTACAACCCTTTTCGCACAAGGCATACTTTGAAATGCCTGTGCCATCATCTATTTGGTGTACAATTTTCTTTTCTTCAAAGGTTTTGAGCGTACGATATAGTGTGGTGCGTTCCGCTTTCGCGAAAGCGGACTCAATATCTGTTAGTGCTACTGCAATTTCCTTTTCAGCCAAATACTTATAAATCAAAATGCGCATCGCCGTAGGACGTACTTGATAATTTTCTAATGTTTTTTCTATTTCTGTCATTTGATACTTTTTAATGGCTATGTTCTGCTTCTCCTTTTTTCATTTCTGCCATTAGGTAATAGGCATTATTCATAGCATATTGCTCATCTTTTTTATTTGGTCCTAAAAAGCTAACGGCTACCCAATCTCCATCTTTTGCTCCTGTTACAATTTCTATAGGAACAAAGCTCCAGTCATTACCTTCTTTCATCGCCTTAAAAACAAAAGCTTTTTCTCCTTCAATAGAAATTGCACTTTCTGGAAATGCCGTGGTGGTTGCATTATCTGTTTGGATACGTCCTTGAATATACATTCCGGGAATAAGGTTTCCAGCCTTATTTTCTATTTCCGCGTGCACGTGCAATGCTTTTGGGTTTTCCTCAAAAGTTTTGCTTATCGAGTAAATTTCTGCTGAGAGTTGTTTTCCAGGAATGGACTGGACATTGAACGTTACTTTTTGTCCTTTCTCAATTTTATAGACATCTTTTTCAAAAACCATCAAATCTGCGTGTACGTGAAGCGTGTTTACTATATCCATTAAGTCTGTTTGTGGCTCTACATACTGACCGGTTTTTATTTCTACTTTTTGCACAAATCCTTCAATGGGACTGCGTAGCGCTACACGCTGATAAATCGTTCCATTTCTGACACCTGAAGCATTTATGTTAAGTTGTTTTAACTGAGCTTCCAGACCATTTACCATCGCGAGCGAGGCTTTGTATTCGGCTTCTGCACTTTGAAAATTAGCACCGCTACCTACACCAGCATCATAAAGGGTTTTCTGTCTGTCAAAAGATTTTTTAAGAAACTGACTATTGCTGTATGCGTTAAGATACATCGTTTGTTTCTCAATAATGCTGGGATGTGATATGTAGGCAACAACTTGCCCTTTCTTAACTTCATTTCCTTCTATAACCTCGATAGAAACGACGTTTGCACCTATTACAGTTGTAATAGTTGCCTCATTTTGTGGTGGCACTTCTAGCTGTCCATTAGCCTCTACATAACCATTCATACTGCGCGTTTGTAATGTATCTATAGACATCTGCAAAGCCTCGAACTGTCTTGTAGTCAACATTACTTCTTCGCCTTCAGCGTGATTTTCTTCATTATGTTCACCATCGCTATGTTTAGATTCAGATTCCGAATGTTCATCACCCTTTTTAGACGTTTCATTTTTTGTGTCTCCACAAGCTGTCATTGTGATAACAATCAATAGCAGCCCAATCCATTTATATGTTTTTAAGTTTTTCATTTTATAAGGTATAATATTCAAGTTTGAACAATGCAGTTAAATACTGGTCTAGCGCTTCTAGCGCATCCATTTCTGTTTGTATGGCATCACGAATAATCTGGGTAAATGCAGCGTAGTCTACCGCACCTTCTCGATAAGCCAGTAATGCTCCTTTACGTTGCTCTTTTGCAAGTGGTAAGGATTCATTTTTGTAAAATTGCCAAGCTTCTTCCCACTTCTGATAGGCTTGAACCGCTTGTTGATATTCTGATTCAATCTGTCGCTCTTTAAAATCTGCATTAGTGCTGACTATTTGGCTTTCAATTTTTGCAGCTTTAGCTCGACTTCTATCGGAACCAGAAAAAAGAGGTATGGATATACCTGCTTGATAGGTATAAAACCCACTATTTCCATTTACTTGCTGTATGCCGCCTTGTAAATTAAATGTAGGTAACAAATTTGCCCGTGCTACATCATAATTAGCTTCGGCTTCATCCACACGCTTTCGCGAAAGCAATAATTCTGGATGCTCATTTAAATCCTTATTATAATTAAAACCAAGGACATTAGATTGATAGTCATCGGGCACCGTATAAATAATCTCCGAACCTAACCAAAGATTTAGTTTCTGCAATGCTATGCTATAATCTCGTTGTGCTTGATGATATTTATTTTTAATTTGCAATGCTTGATTTTTTGCAGAAGCAAATTCTAATCGTGAGATGGCTTCTACTTCCAAATTTAGTTGGACTGCTTTTGAAAACTGACTGTAAATCGAGTCTAGTTCCTTGTACAATTTCATCTTACGTTTTTGCTGAAAAGCTTCTGACCACGCATTTTTTACCTCTTGAGTAACTTGAAGTTCGGTAAGATTATAAGCCGCTTCAGCTAGAGCGATACGTTGTTTTTGCAATCGCTTTTTTGCGCCAATACCTAGTAAATCAATATTTTGCTGTCCGATTCCTAATAAGGTATAAATTCCCTGACCATTTGCTACTTCTTCTCCACCAGTAAAAACTTGTGTACTTCCCAATTCGTAAGCACTAGCCTTGAGCACATTTTGACGTCGTATTTCTAATTTACCAGTTTGCAATGATGGGTAATTCTTTTTTGCAAGAACTACAGCACTATCTAGGGCAATCTCTGGATAGCCTTGTTGCTGCAAAATAGTTGTATCCAATCTTCTCGTCATTTCTTGTGCTCTTGCACTTGGTATGAAAAAGAACAAACAGAGAACTGCTGTGGCAGTTACATAATGTGGATTGAGCTTCATTTTGCGTTCCGAACGCTTTTCTACCCATTGATAAAATATAGGAAGAATAAAAAGTGTAAGTAAGGTAGAGGTCAATAATCCACCTATAACTACGGTTGCAAGTGGCCGTTGTACTTCTGCACCAGCAGATGATGATATGGCCATAGGCAAAAACCCAAGAATATCTGTAAATGCGGTAAGCATAATAGGTCGTATCCTGCGCTTTGTTCCTTCTACAATTCTGTCTCGTAAGTTTGTGACACCTTCTTCTTTTAATTCATTAAGACCGCTTATCATTACAAGTCCATTGAGGACCGCAACCCCAAAGAGCACAATAAAACCAACACCTGCCGAAATACTAAATGGCATATCACGTAACCATAGTGCAAATACACCACCTATAGTTGCCATAGGAATTGCGAGATAAATCATTAACGTCTGCGGAAATGATTTTAAGGCAAAATAGATAAGTATAAAAATAAGTAGGAGCGCAATAGGCACGACGGTTTGCAATCGATTACTAGCACGTTCCAAATTCTCAAAAGCACCACCATAGCGCAAGAAGTAACCAGATGGTAATTCAAATTGCTCATCCAGTCTCACTTGTATATCCTCTACAACAGATTTTACATCACGACCTCTAATATTAATACCTACATAGGTTCTTCTATTTGTATTGTCGCGACTTATTTGCATAGGTCCAGGTTCATAAGAAACGTTTGCCACTTCCTTTAAAGGGATTTGAGCTCCTGAAGGTAAATTGATAAATAGATTTTGAATGTCATTGATGCTAGTTCTGTTTTCAGCTTTTAATCGCACAACAAGGTCAAATCTTTTTTCTCCTTCAAATATGACACCTGCTTTACCACCAGCAAATGAGGCTTGTACCACGCTATTAAGCTGATTGATTTCTAATCCATATTGCGCTAGTTTATTCCGATTGTAGTTTACAGTTATTTGAGGCAAGCCGTCTGTTGCTTCCACCTTCATATCTGCCACACCAGGAACGCTTGCAATAATTCTACCCATCTCTTCGGCTTTGCTAGCCAGTATATCTAGGTCTTCGCCAAAAAGCTTTATAGCAACATCTTCACGCACACCTGTGAGCAACTCATTAAATCGCATTTCTATAGGTTGAGTGAATTCAAAATTTACACCAGGCACAATGCTCACGGCTTCCTTCATTTTATCCAGCAGTTCTTCTTTTGAACTAGCAGATGTCCACTCGTCACTAGGTTTTAAAATCACAAATACATCTGCAATGTCCATAGGCATTGGGTCTGTAGGAACATCTGCAACACCTATACGGCTTATGATGGTTTTTACCTCTGGAAACTCAGATTTTACAATACGTTCAATCTTTGTTGTGGTTTCGATAGTTTCAGTAAGTGAACTTCCCGGTTTTAAAATAGCGTGAAATGCTAAATCACCTTCATCTAATTGTGGTATAAATTCTCCACCCATTCTTGTAAAAGCAAAAATGGCAACCGCAAAAAGTGCAACGGCAACACTTACAATTATCTTTCCTTTGCTTAGGGATTTAGTGAGAAGCGGTTCGTACTTACGTTCTACCCAATGGACTAATTTATCTCCGTATGATTTTTTATCGTTCTTAGGCACTCGTAAGAATAATGCCGAAACCATTGGGACATAAGTAAGACACAATATCATTGCACCTATCATTGCAAAAATGAATGTGAGCGCCATAGGCTGAAACATTTTACCTTCAACTCCTTCTAGAGCTAGAATAGGAAGAAACACAATAAGTATGATGAGCTGACCAAAAAAGGCTGCATTCATCATTTTTTTGGATGCCTTTGCAGCTATTTCGTCATTAAGTGATTTTCTGTTTTCCGCTTTCGCGAAAGCGTCACTCTTATCAACTTCCTGTTTTTTAACGATGTATGAATACATCAAAAAAACGGTGGCTTCTACAATGATTACAGAGCCATCTACAATGATTCCAAAATCAATAGCTCCTAAGCTCATTAAGTTTGCCCATACATCAAAAACGTTCATCAAAATGAATGCAAAAAGAAGAGATAGTGGAATGGTAGAGGCCACAATAAGACCACCACGCCAGTTTCCTAATAAGAGCACTAATACAAAAATCACTATTAGTCCACCTTCCAGTAAATTACCAGTTACCGTTCCAGTAGTTTCTGCAATTAATTCACTACGGTCTAGAAATGGAACAATGCTCACGCCTTCTGGTAGAGATTTTTGAATTTGCTTCATTCGAGTCTTCACATTCTCGATAACCTCATTAGAGTTTGCTCCTTTGAGCATTAGAATCATTCCGCCTACGGCTTCGCCTTTACCGTCCTTAGTTAGTGCACCATAACGTACAGCACTTCCTATATTCACTGTCCCTACATCTTTAACTTTGATAGGAATACCATTAACGGTTTTTACTACCATATTCTCAATGTCAGAAGTAGTTCTTGCTAGACCTTCGCCACGTATAAAGTTTGCTTGATGATTACGCTCTATATAAGCGCCTCCCGTATTTTGATTGTTGTTTTCTAAGGCAGAAAAGACGTCAGATATTGTGATACCTATGGCACGGAGCTCATTAGGATCTACAGCCACCTCATATTGCTTTTGATTACCACCAAAGGCATTGACTTCTACCACACCTGGCACCATAGACATCTGGCGACGTACAATCCAGTCTTGTATCGTACGCAGTTCTGTTGCGGTATATGTATCACGCATTTTATCATCTACCTCAAGGGTATATTGATAAATCTCTCCTAATCCAGTAGATATAGGCCCCATTGCTGGTTCTCCAAATCCTGCTGGTATCTGTTCTTGTACTTCGGGCAGTTTTTCGGCAACTAACTGTCGTGGTAAATAGGTGCCAATATCGTCATCGAATACGATAGTAACCACTGATAGCCCAAAACGAGATACAGAGCGTATCTCTTGAACATTAGGTAAATTACTCATCGAAATTTCGACAGGATAGGTTACAAATTGCTCAATATCTTCAGTCCCTAGATTAGGTGATTGAGTGATTACCTGTACTTGGTTATTTGTAATATCGGGCACAGCATCAATAGGTACTTGTGTCATACTCCATATACCTGCACCGATAAGTACAAATGTGAGTAACCCAATAATAAATTTATTATTGATTGAAAAATCAATGATTTTATTAATCATTTAATTGTGGTATTAATTCAGTTAATAAATGGGTGTACGCTTTCGCGAAAGCGAAAACATATAATATCTCCCAAAGGGAAACATCACTACAGGATATAGCTATCCTATAAAAACTGAATTATGCCCGTGGTGGTTGGAATAGGGAAAGGGAAATATCCTTACCTATACTGTCAAAATAAACTGTAGAAAGTTTATAGTCTGCAGGATGGTATAGGTCTAAGACATTTAACCCAAAATCCAACGTGTGAACGTGACAGCAATGACAATGACAAAAAGGAGAACACATATCAAGTAGGTTGTGGTCGTGATCGTCAGTATCATTTTGTGATAATTCTATTTGCGTGCTATACTCAGAAGAGTCAACATTTGCATCACTACAAGGCGCAAAATTAAGCGCGAGCAGATAAAATGAGAATATGAGCGTAAAAATTTTCACAACACAAAGATAACAGAATTATAATGCAACTGGTGTGCAAAGGTTTTTATTTGATTTCCTCAATAACACTACCACAAGTAAGCATCGCATCGCCATAATAAGGATTGCGTATGTCCTTTTCAGCACTTAGCCAGACCGCGCCTTTATTATTATTGGCCATTGGACACTTCTGAACGTATAGCATCTCATCGGTTCCATTTATACTCATCGCAATGGGCACCATATTTTCATTTAATATCACAAAATGGTCGCGTTTATTTTCAAGATCGTCATTCGTTGCAATGGCGTCAAGCATTTCGATACTTTTCTTGATATGTGATTGTTCCATACTACCGAGACTCTTAATATCTACGGATTTTAAGGATACTGATGTCGCTTTCGCGAAAGCGGAAACCTGATTTGCGTCGCTTGCTACCAAAGCATCTTTCATCTGTAAATACGGCTTGAGGGCCTTTTTAAATTGCTTTTGAAAATTCTCTGTAAATTCCATTTTCATTTGAGACATAGGCATCTCAGATGCCTGTTCTTTTCCCTGATTCATCATAGATTTTTTGCCTTGTAGCTGGGCTGTTGCGTCTACTGTAAAGGTTCCGTTTGTCACAATCTCGTCGCCAGTTTGTAAGCCTTCTATCACAGCATAATTTTCGCCATTTCGGTTTCCTATGGTCACTTCACGCATTTCAAAAACAGGTTCGTTGGGGTTGGTTTTTATATAGACCAGTGAGCGTTCGCCTGTCCACATTACGGCACTTGCAGGAACTGTTATTATTTCATTAGTCATCATCATTTCCCCTTTAAGTTTGCCAGTTACAAACATACCTGGTTTAAATAGGTCATCTGTATTTTTAAGGGTTGCTCTTACGGTAACCGTTCTTGTTGCATTGTTCAATATCGGGTCAATAAAAGAAACCGTGGCGTCAAATTCTTTATCGGCATAGGCATTGGTTACTACCTTTATTTTCTGACCTACTTTTAAATCTGAAATCTGATTTTCATAGGCGTCAAATTCTGCCCAAACTGAATTTAGATTGCTTACCTTCAAAATGGGTTGACCTTGTTTTACATAGTCGCCTTCACGTGCCATCACTTCTGAAACCGTTCCTGAAACGGTGGCATAAATTGGAAAATTATCTCGCACTTTTCCTGAAGTCTCAATCGCATTAATTTGGGCTTCTGAAAGTTTCCATAGTTTCAATTTGTTGCGCACTGCTTTATACAGTTCAGGCTGCGATTCTTTTAATGAAGCGGTTGTGAGCAATTCTTGCTGTGCAGCGACCAAATTTGGCGCATAAATTGTAGCCAGCAATTGACCACGATTTACTTTTTGGCCTTCATAATTGACATTCAAACGCTCAATACGCCCATCGAAATAGCTTGCTTGTATAGCGTTGTTTTCTTCGTTGGTCGCGATTTTGCCGGAAAGCGTAATCATTCCATCGTCTTCTGATATAGTGCCATTACCCACAATAGTAGTTTGAATGTTGGCCAGCGCCATTGCGTTCTCTGTCATTTTAATCTCATTCATTGCAAGACCATCTGCACCAGATTCAGCAGGTATCAAGTCCATTCCACATATAGGGCAGTCGCCTGGTTCGGGCTGCATAATCTGTGGGTGCATTGAGCAGGTCCACATTTGGTTTGGCGACTCGCCAGAATGGTCGTGGGTATCTGACATTTCAGAAACGCCCTTGTTTGCCTTGGCATCACTACCTGAACTACCAAAAATGAGCCATCCACCTAGTAGTCCCACGATTAGTGCAAGTGCGATATATAAAATGTTCTTGTTCATACTATTATTTCTCGTTTTGTAAACGTTCGATCATCGCATTCATTTCTTCAATCTCTTTTCGTTGTGCTTTGATAATTTCCTCTGCAAGTTTTTTTACTTCTGGATCTTGTATATCTGCACGCTCACTGGTTAAAATTGCTATTGAATGGTGTGGTATCATTGCTTTCATCCAGAGTATATCGCCTACAGTAGATTTTTGCTCACGCACTAATCCTAAAGCTCCCAGAAATAACACGGCACTTCCCACCAAAATGGCAATATTCTTCTTCTTATTTTTATACATATTAAGCATAAATAATAGCATTATTACAGCCATAGTAGAAATACCTAAACAGACCATATAAAATCGAGTAAGACTAAATCTTACGTGATCAAATTCATAAGTATTTAAATACATTGTAATGTACATTGCTATAAATGATGCTCCCAGCATCAAGAAAAACTTAGTGTACTGGCTCATTCCTTCTTTGTTGTTGTGTTCGTTTGAATTCATAATTTTTGGTTTTTAAGTTATTTTTAATTAATCGATTTTGTTCTTAATCTAAGTGCGTTTGCTATTACTGAAACGGAACTAAAACTCATTGCCAAAGCTGCAATCATAGGCGATAATAGAATTCCGAAAAATGGGAATAATACACCTGCCGCAATCGGTACACCCAGCGTGTTGTATATCATAGCAAAAAATAGATTCTGCTTGATGTTCCGCATAACTTTGTGGCTAAGGTTTCTTGCTTTTACGATACCGTGCAAATCGCCCTTTACCAAGGTTATCATCGCGCTTTCTATAGCGACATCTGTTCCTGTACCCATTGCGATACCCACATCACTTTTAGCCAGAGCAGGTGCGTCGTTTATACCATCGCCTGCCATCGCTACTACTTTGCCTTGCTCTTGTAGTTTCTTAACCTCGTCCAGTTTGTTTTCAGGTAGCATACCCGCTTTGAAGTCGGCGAGATTGAGTTCGCTGGCTACCGCTTGGGCGGTGTCTTGATTATCTCCCGTAAGCATTATCACTTCGATGCCTTTATTTTGTAATTCTTTGATTGCTTTGGCGCTCGTTTCTTTTATTTTATCGCCTATTACCACATAACCTGAAACTTCGCCATCAATGGACAAATAAGAAACCGTTTTTCCCTGTTTCTGAAAGGATTGTGCTTCGGTTTCCATTTCAGGTGATAGCTTGGCATTTGCATATTCCATCATTTTATCGTTTCCTAAATCGAGCTTCTTGCCCTCAACTGTTCCTTCTACGCCTTTTCCAGTTACTGCGCTAAAGTTTTCAGTTTTTGATATTTCGACTTTCTGCTCCTTTCCATATTTCACGGTGGCTTCGGCAAGGGGATGCTCACTGGAACTGTTTAGGGATGCGATAAGATGTAGAATTTCGCTTTCGCGAAAGCGAGATTCATCAAACGACCCAACTTTCTCAACCGTAGGTTTTCCTTCGGTAATGGTTCCGGTCTTATCTACGATAAGGGTGTCCACTTTGTCCATTTTCTCTAAGGCTTCGGCATTTTTAATCAAGACACCATTTTGTGCTCCTTTACCAACACCTACCATAACGGACATAGGCGTTGCCAATCCCAATGCGCAAGGACAGGCAATAATCAATACGGCAATGGCATTTACCAACGCATAAACATAAGCTGGCTCTGGACCCCATATTGCCCAGACAATAAAGGTGATGACCGCAATGATAACCACTACAGGTACAAAATAGCCTGAAACAGTATCTGCCAGTTTCTGAATGGGTGCACGACTACGACTGGCATCGTTGACCATATGTATGATTTGGGAAAGCAAGGTTTCGCTACCTACTTTTTCGGCTTCCATCAAGAAAGATTGATTCCCATTAATGGTACCGCTACTTACTTTGTCATCTACAGTTTTATTAACTGGGATAGGCTCACCCGAAATCATTGATTCATCAACGGTAGTTTCGCCTTCGGTAATTTTGCCATCCACAGGGATTTTATCTCCTGGCTTTACTCGTAGTATATCTCCTTTTTCAATTTGGTCAATGGAAACTTCTTCCTCATTTCCATCGACTACACGTACTGCTTTGTTAGGTGCAAGTTTCAAGAGTTCCTTAACTGCTGAATTAGTTTTGCTATGCGCACGGGCTTCCAAAACCTGACCCATCAATACCAACGTGAGAATCACGGTAGCGGCTTCAAAATACACGTGAACCGCACCGGATTCTGTCTTAAATTGCTCAGGGAAAAAGTCTGGAAATAGCATCCCGAAAACACTGAATAACCACGCCACGCCCGCACCTATACCGATTAACGTAAACATATTGAGATTCCACGTTTTGATACTTCGGTAGGCACGTTCAAAGAACATCCAAGTGGCATAAAACACTACTGGAATGGAAAGCCCAAACTGAATCCAGTTCCACCATTTCTGTTCCATTACATCGTATAGCGGATTGTTGGGAATCATCTCGCTCATAGCGATTAAGAAAATAGGAAGCGTAAAAGCTACTGCTATCCAAAATTTCTTAATCAGCTTATTGTAGGTTTTTTCTTCTGCTGATAAATCAGGTTCCATCGGCACTAAATCCATTCCGCAAATTGGACAAGCTCCAGATTCGTCTTTTACGACTTCTGGGTGCATTGGGCAGGTCCATTGTTCTGAAGTCGTTGCTGACAAATTTTGTTCTTCGACTAAATCCATTCCGCATACTGGACAATCTCCTGGCTTGTCGTAGGTTTTGTCGCCTTCACAATGCATTGGACAGTAGAAGGTTCCTGTTCCTTTGCCTTTAGGTTTTTGCTTTTTCACGGAAGCGGAATCATCTTTATGATGATGCTCGCCCGGTTTGTGAATACTGTATGAACCGCCATCTTCTTTCAATGCTTTCTGAAATGTGTCTATTGGAATATGGGATTCCATTTCGATAGTTGCCTCTTCTTTTTCTAAATTGACCGAAGCATTGATTACACCTTCCACTTTAGAAAGTGTCTGCTCAACGTGATTTCTACAACCATTGCAGGTCATCCCTTGTATGTGATAGGTGTGTTTCATAGTGCTTTGTTTTTGTGCCTGAAATGGGAAGGGTTCTAACTAACCAACCATCAATTAAAAAAATTCCCTTCCCGTATCAGGACTTTACTCTAAATCATCTTTTAAAGTTTTAATATAGTTTAATACTGTTTCCTTTTCCTCTTTTGAAAAAATGGCATCCTTGTGAATAAGCGTGTAACTATCCATAGGCATCTCGCCACTTTCTATCTGTTTAATGATAGAACGTAGCTTACTTTTCTTTCTCCTGTTAGAATAATTATTCCATTCATTAAAATTCAATTCTGCTTTTCCCTCTTTAATATGGTCATCTAAAAACCAAGCTGCTGGCTGAATTTTACTATACCAAGGATATGCAGTATTATTACTGTGACAATCATAGCAAGACACCTTAAGTTGACTCTCAATTTTAGATGATACTTTATTGACTAACATAAAATCAGTTTCAGGTGTCGCATAGCTCTCGTTTTTATCCGTTGGGAACAACTGAATAATCGCAAATGCGATTAGTGCTATCCAAGCTATGATCTTTAAAATTTTCATTTAATTAATTTCTCGCTGTACTTTACCGCACTTCAACATTTGACTTCCATAGTACGGATTTCTAACTTCTTCTTTTGTGCTTAACCAAGCTGTACCACCATCATACATTGGGCAAAATTGCTCATACAATTTTGTTGCTGTTCCTGTAATAGCAACCATATCTGTGATGTCCTTGCTCAAAATTTTAAAATGTTCGCGCTGATGTTTGATATCACTTTCAGAAATATGCTCTGCGTGTTCTGTCGCATCTTCAATAATGTCGGTTAATTCCTTTTGTTGACTTTCAGAATATTTTGACTTATCAAGATTACCCAGTGACTTTGCAAGTGTTGCACCAAGCATCTTAGCCTTGTCATTATCATCTCCTACTAGCGCATCTTTAAGATTGAAATAATCTTTTAAAATAGTTTCTGCCATTGCATCTTGAGAATTATTCATTGCCATATCTTTTGAGCTATCCATTTTTACTTGGGTTACTTCATTACTTGCAGACGAAGGTTCTTCGTTCTTATTAGCATCTTTACAAGACACGGTTAAGATCATTGTAGCTACTAAGGCAACTGTTCCAATACTTCTCTTAATTGTTTTCATTTTTATTTATTTTAGGTTATTAAATTATTTAAAATCTTACTGATAATCCTCCACCGGCACCAAAACGATTATCGTAGCTCGCCATAAGTGAGAAGTTTCTTGAAAGCATATATTCTGCACCTGCACTCCATACGGTTTCGGACAGATAGTCTTGGTTGATTGGTAAATCATCTACGAAACCTAAATCTAATTGGTATTCATAATAACCCAATACTGACAGTTTAGGGAATATCATTATACTGCGTCCTACACCAATTCTTGGTCTTAATTTATTATCAACACGCACATCTAAATTGAATAAATAAGGCGTTAAATAACGTACACCAACAACTGCCGTTGTGCTAAACTCATTTAAGCTATCACGTGTTGAATTCTCAATATTTACACCACCAAAAACTCTCAAATAATCGTGTAAATATCTTTCATACGTAAATTCTCCTTCCAGATTTTCATTCCATCCATATTCAAAAGAGGCATTAAATTGATTTCTAATATTAGAAGTCATCAAATTAAAGCCTGTTGTATGTGATGCAACATCTGCCATTCCCCAAGAGTACCATTTGTTAGTCTCTTCAATAATTTTAGAAGCTGGAAATTCATCCATTCTTGGGTCTCGTGGCGTATCATAAGACACTACTCTTGCCATACCACCCATCATATGATATAAGATGTGGCAATGGAAAAACCAATCTCCAGCCTCATCGCCATTGTTTCCATAAAATTCTATGGTCATTTTTTGCATTGGTGGCACATTTACCGTGTGCTTTAATGGCGAGTATTCACCATTTTCATTAAGCACTCTAAAGAAGTGACCGTGCAAGTGCATTGGGTGGTGCATCATCGTCAGGTTATTAAATGTAATGCGCGTTACCTCCTTATTATTTATTTTAATATTATCCGCCTCAGATAATGGTACACCATTCATACTCCAGACGTAACGATTCATATTACCAGTAAGGTTTAGTAATATTTCCTTAACGGGAACATTCTTGTCGTAGGTTGTTTTCTCTGGCGACTTTAAATAATCGTAATTGTATTCGGAAAACATATCCATTCCCTCCATCTTCATTCCTAGCATAGAATCCTCTTTCTTCATATTCATTCCAGACATTGTTTTGTCTTTCTTCATATCCATTCCTACCATATTAGAATGGTCCATCTTACCCATTGCTGTAGTATCTTTTGGCTTATTCATATCCATTCCAGACATTTTTGAATGATCCATCTTCATACCTTTCATTTTAGAGTGATCCATTGGCATTGAATCTTTAGGTATTTCCATTTTAGAATGATCCATTTTCATACCCTCCATTTTGTCCATCTGCATCCCGTATTCCTCCTTCATCTCAAAACGCTCATCCTTACCTGGCTTAAATTTTAAGGCGTGTGCACCCATTTTCATATCCATTTTAGCCATTTTCTGCATCATCCCGATTTTATCTGGTCGCGCAACATCCATTGCAGGTAGAACTTTACCATTTCCTAAAAATGCAGAAGCTGTACCAGAACCATCTTGTGCAGTAATTCTAAATTCCATTTTGCCTTCTTGAGGTACTGTAATTATAAAGTCATACGTTTCGGCTACACCTATAAATGTCTTATTCCTTTCTACAGGAACCACATCTAATCCATCTGAAGAAACCAATACCGGTATTTCTCCTCCAAACGTCATCCAAAAAGAGGTAGAAGCTCCTCCATTAATCAATCGTAGTCTTATTTTCTCACCAGCTTTAAATTCTGGATACTCAATGCTTTCTTCTCCATTAATCAAAAATGCAGGATAATATACATCTGCTATATCTGCACCTTCCATACGTTGTCTCCAAAAATCTAATTGTGCCCCAAAAGCGCCTCTTGCGATTACTTGATTTAGTGGTGTAGCTGTACCTTTTTTAATACCATACCATTCATTACCACGTTTTAAATTACGTAGTACATTCATTGGTTTTTCATTGGTCCAATCAGATAAAACTAATACCAATTCTTTATCATAATCCAACACTTTTTCTTTAGGCTGAATAACAATGGAACCATAAACACCACTTTGTTCTTGCAGCATAGTATGCGAGTGATACCAGTATGTTCCGGATTGCTTGATAGGGAATTCATATTTTTGTGTATGCCCAGGTTCTATAGGTGGTGTATTTAAGTAAGGAACACCATCGTAAAAATTTGGTAATAAAAGTCCGTGCCAATGCACGGAGGTTTCTACACTCATTTCATTTTTTACGTAAATAACTGCATACTCTCCTTCAGTAAATTCTAATGTCGGACCAGGAATTGTTCCATTAACGGTCATTCCCATAACGTCTTTTCCTGCTTTATTAACGGTAGCCTCTCGTAAGGTGATGGTGTGTTCTCTCACAGGAAGGTCATTTATGTTTCCTTCTACTTGTACTTCTTGAGCAAAAACGCCCGTTGTTAAAGCAAGTAATAAAAGAAATATCAATTTTGTTTTCATAGTTATCTTTTTTTTATAAAAATACTGTTGGTTACCAGCTTGCTATCTATTAATTATGGTTGGTGTTTACACAATTCGGTCTAAAGGACTCCTAAAATTTTGCTTGTTGTCTTTGTACTCTGTTAAGCTCATACCTGTCTCATTTTTAAATTGATTACTTAAATGCGTTAAATTGCTATAATCAAGTAGTTGTGAAATTTCTGTAAAGTTGTTTTCTTGTAATTGAATCAGTTCTTTTACTTTTTCTATTTTCAATTTGATAAAGTATTTTTCTATAGTTATACTTTCATTGAATGAAAAAATCTTACTGATTTTTGAGTACTCAATATTCATCGTACTTTCTAAATATTTAGAGAGTGTTTTCTCTAATTGCAAAGGCAATTTTCGCAGTAATTTGATAAGTTCAATTTTAGTTTGTTCTACTAATTGTTTGTCTTGAGCAAGTAAAATTTCAAAACCATTACGTTCTAAAATCGTTTTTATATTCTCAAAATCATCTTTAGATTTCTCCTCGTAAATAATAGAACCTAATTCAATATGCTTTAATCGAATCCCTAATGTTTCAACATCGCTCTGAATCGCTTTAATACAGCGATTGCACACCATATTTTTTATGAATAATTTCTTTTCCATCGGTTAGTTGATTAGGTAATTAATAAGTGCAGATTGTATGTAATACATCTGTATGGATTCCACCTGATTTAACTCAAATTTGAGTTGTAGCTCTTGTATATCCAGTACATCGTTAAAATCGATGGTTCCCGTTTCATAATTCTTGATGAGAATCTGTTCCGCATCTTTAGCTTGCTTCAAATTTTTAGCTTGTGTGTTGTATGCTATTCTGGACTGGTTGCGTTGGGATATCGCTTTCGCGAAAGCGGACTCCAACACGTTTAATCGCTCATCCTTTTGCAAGTTGATTTCTTGCTGTCGCAGTTCATTTTGCTTGGAAATAGATTTATAACGATTATTAAAAATGGGAATAGAAACAGAAACCATAGGCATCAAAATATCTTTACCATTATCGCTAGGAAATGCATCTGTACGCTCACTAACAGGTAAATAATCCACGCCAAAACCTATCATAGGCAATCCTTCACGCTGATTGAGTAATTCTGATTGCGCTACAGATTCATAAAGTTTATCGTACTTGAGTAATTCAGGGTTTAAGGCTAAATCGGCTAAAGTATTTGTTAGGTCTATTTCTGGAATATTCATCTCGGCAGGAATGGTAACCAGCGCATTTTTATCTGTATTCAACAAATTATTAAACACAGTTTGCTCTGCGCTATATTCTTCTTCCAGCACCTCTTTTTTCTGTTGCATTTCATTCTGACGTATTTGTAAACGCAGTACATCTACCGCACTCGCTTTGCCCACCTCTACAGATGTTAAAGCTAATCGCTCGTAAGTATTTAAAAGCTGGATATTCTCTTCAAGTACTTCTTGCTTTGCCCGAATGGCGTACAGTCTATAATACGATTGAGAAACAGAAAGCGCTAACTTTCGTTTTGCGATAGCGATTTCCACATACTCAGCATCTGCCATTGAGGTGGCATAATTTTCACGTGCTGTTATAGTTCCGAACCAAGGCAACATTTGTTTTACACCTATACGCGCTCGTTGCGCTCCTGTTCTGGTTTCTGGTGTGCTCACAAAATAGCCTGCGCTTATCTCTGTATTAGGAATCCAGTCGGCCTCATTTACTTTTTCTTCGGCTCTATTATAGCGCAGTTCAAAAGCTTGTATTTCTGGATTATTAGATTGTGCCTCGTTTATATATGCTTGTAATTGTTGCGCTTTCACGAAAGCGGAAACAAACAAAAGACAAAGAATTATTAGTGTATTTTTCATTTGTTTGCTCTTTTAAGTTGGTATTCTTTTTTCCAGCTATATAGTACAGGAACTATAAAATAGGACGTGATGTCGATAACCATTCCGCCAAAAATTGGGATTGCCATAGGTATCATTATATCACTTCCTTTTCCTGTAGATGTCAATACTGGAAGTAAGGCAAGTATGGTCGTTACAGTAGTCATTAAACAAGGGCGAATACGTTTACCAGCAGCCTCAAGAGCTGCGTGTCTTATTCCTTTTATATCTGTAGGATTTTCTCGGTCAAAAGTTTGTGTGAGATACGTTGCCATTACCACTCCATCATCTGTTGCGATTCCAAAAAGGGCTATAAAACCTACCCAAACCGCCACACTTAAATTGATAGTTTTCATATTAAAAAGGTCTCGCATATTCTCGCCAAATAGACTAAAATTGAAAAACCAATCTTGACCATATAGCCAGATCATTATAAAACCACCTGCAAAAGCGACTGTGATTCCCGTAAAAACCATAAGCGATGTAGAAACCGATTTAAACTGGAAATACAGAATTAAAAAGATGATGACCAGTGCGAGTGGGACAACCACAGAAAGGGTTTTTTCTGCTCGTAGCTGGTTTTCATACGTTCCTGTAAAACGATAGCTTATTCCTGAAGGAACAATCAATTTTCCATTATCAATGTTTTCTTGAATTAGAGCTTGTGCGTTTTCTACAACATCCACTTCGGCAAAACCGTCTAGCTTGTCAAACAGCACATAACCGATTAAGAACGTGTCTTCACTTTTTATGACTTGTGGTCCTTGCTCGTATCGGATTTCTACCAACTCTCCTAAAGGAACTGGACTACCTTTCTCAACAGGCACATATATTTTTTTAAGGTCGTCAGGATTAGCACGCAACTCTCTTGGGTATCGTACTCGAACTGCGTATCGCTCTCGACCTTCTACGGTTTGAGTAAGTGGCATTCCGCCCACGGCTACTTTAAGAACCTCCTGCACATCCATTACTGATATGCCGTATCTCGCCAGTTGCTCTCGCTTGATATCAATAAGTAAATAAGGTTTCCCAACAATGCGGTCTGCAAAAACAGCTTGTTCTTTTACGCCTTCGGCTTGTTTTAAAATTCCTTCTAATTGTAAGCCGAAATCCTCAATCGTTTTTAAATCAGGACCCTTTACTTTAATTCCCATAGGCGCTCGCATTCCCGTTTGTAGCATTACGAGCCTAGTTTCAATGGGCTGTAATTTGGGCGCTGAAGTAACTCCTGGGAACTTGGTGACCTTTACGATTTCGCTCCAAATATCATCCGGACTATTAATATTTGGTCGCCAGTTTCTGTAATACTCGCCATCGTTATCTTCAATTAAATCATCCCGCTTTGCAGAAGTCTGTAGACTTACTTTATCATAATTTGCATCATTCTCAACTTCATTATTGGGGTTTATGATGAAGGTATTATTCCTAAGTACAAAGAGGCCATCGTCATTTACCTTATAACGTTGTCGTTCGCCTTGAGCGTTACGCATAAATTCAGATTTATACTGAATTACATTCTCGTACATTGATAGCGGAGCAGGATCTAATGCAGATTCTGTTCTTCCTGATTTACCTACCACCGTTTCAATTTCTGGAATGCTTGCCACTGCCATATCCAGTTGTTGCAATACACGTTTATTTTCTTCAACTCCAGCGTGTGGCAAAGAAGTAGGCATTAATAGAAATGACCCTTCATTAAGTGCTGGCATAAATTCTTTACCAGTATTACGCATAATTAGGAACCCAAACGTCAATACGGTTGCTGGAATGATTAAAAACAGTAGCTTATTTGCTAACGCCCAGCGTAATATGCTATCATAATACATTCTGAAAACAGAAAAAATCCCCAGTATTCCGAAACAGATAATAGAAACAAATATCAAATTCAGAATAATACTTCGGTCAAAACCTAAAGGTCGCCAGTACTCCGCAAGAAGTATAACTATAGCTGCTGCAGATATGATGATGTTAATGAGGTTTGCACGCTTTCGCGAAAGCATACCACGCATAGACAACAAAGCGGTAATTGCAAAACCAATGAGAATAAGACCGAGCCAGAATCCATAGACAATTGCTGCAATTCCCAATAAAATAAGTATGCCGTTAAGAGCGTATTTAGAACGCTCACGGATGCTTGACTTTTTAAATAAGAAGGCTGCAAATGGCGGAATTAAAAAGAGTGCGATAACTAGTGATGCCGAAAGTGCCATTGTTTTAGTAAAGGCAAGCGGACGGAATAATTTACCTTCGGCACCTATCATTGTAAATACGGGAACAAAACTGATAATCGTAGTAAGAACGGCAGTTAAAATCGCGCCTGAAACTTCTGCAGTAGCGTTATAAATTACCTCATTCATCGTGAAAGGCGTGCCGTCTTCTTGCAATCGTAATTTCTCGTCATCCAGATGCCGTATCATATTTTCGGCAAGTATGACGCCTACATCTACCATTGTCCCAATAGCGATGGCAATACCTGATAATGCCACAATGTTTGCATCTACATCAAACAGTTTCATAGCAACAAATACCATTAAAACCGCAACAGGTAACAATCCAGAAATAAGGATAGATGCGCGTAAATTGAATACCATAATGATAATAACCAAAATAGTAATCAATATTTCTAAGGTTAAGGCCTCATTTAAGGTGTGTAAAGTCTCTTGAATAAGCTCTGTACGGTCATAGAAAGGAACAATAGTTACTTGAGAAATTCTACCATCTGAGAGTGTTTTTGTGGGTAATCCAGAACTTAATTCTGCAATTTGTTCTTTTACATTATTAATGACTTCCATTGGGTTTGCTCCGTATCTTGCTACGACAACACCACCTACAACTTCGGCACCTTCTTTGTCAAGAATACCACGCCTTGTTGCTGGTCCTAAATGGACGTTTGCAACATCCTTTATACGTATAGAGGTGAAGTTTTCTGAATCTACAACTGCATTTTCTATATCTGCTATCGATTTCACATACCCTAAACCACGCACAAGATATTCGGCTTGGTTAATTTCTAAGGTTTGAGCACCGATGTCTTGATTGCTTTCCTTGACAGCTTTTGCTATTTGGGAGAGGCTAATATTGTACTGACGCATTTTTTCTGGGTCAATATCAACTTGATACTCCTGAACGTAACCACCGATGGATGCCACTTCTGAAACGCCACCCGCAGAGGATAATCCATACTTCACATAATAATCCTGAATACTACGTAGTTCTTGTAAATCCCAACCACCAGTAACATTACCGTCTTGGTCACGACCTTCGAGTGTGTACCAGAAAATTTGGCCTAATCCTGTAGCATCTGGTCCCAAAGATGGGTTTACTCCATCTGGTAATAAATTTGCAGGAAGTGAATTGAGTTTTTCAAGAATACGGCTACGTGACCAATAAAACTCTACGTCCTCTTCAAAAATGATATAGATACTTGAGAAACCAAACATAGAAGAACTACGAATGGTTTTAACGCCAGGAATACCCAGAAGCGAAGTAGTAAGTGGATAAGTAATTTGGTCTTCGATATCTTGCGGAGAACGCCCTTGCCATTTTGTAAAGACAATTTGTTGATTCTCGCCTATATCTGGAATAGCATCTACCGCTACTGGATTAGTTGGTAAAATACCTGTATCCCAATTAAATGGTGCATTTACAACTCCCCAACCCACAAAAAGAGTTAAAAGAAGTACCGCTACAAGTTTGTTTTCAATAAGAAATTTAATCGCCTTATTAAGCATAAGATTTGATTATTAGATAGTTGAAATTGTGCGAAGCAAAAAATACCGTACACGAGATTTAGCCCACTACAGTATAACTCTGGGCTTCGTTTCAAAAGTCTAATACATCAAATTAAGTAGGTCTGGTGCAATACTTGCACATCCCGCTTGACAAAGGGCGGTGGGTAGTCTTTAAAAGGAACATCTGTAGATGCGGTTCCTTCAAATAAGTTTAAATAAGAATAAGTAAATGAGACAACAAAAACTTGTTGCTCGAAACTGAGTGAATCAAAAGAAACCTTTAAATCATCTTGCCCCTGTTTTACCATTTGCTCATCAGAGCAGCAAGATTTTTGCGATAACATTGGCTTTTCACAAGAAGTAGTTACTTGCTCTTTTTCCATTCCGCAAGTTTCTACTTGCTGAACAAAAGAAAAATCAACAAGCGTATCTCCACAATAGTGCATATCCACAGTAAACGACATCGTAGTCATAAGAACTACGGCCGCCATAAAAACTGCCATTGATTTGTGGATGAATTGTTTCATTTAATACAAAGTTAAAAATTTATTTAACATTGAGGCTGTCTTTAACTAATTGTTATGCTCTCCATAAAATCACATTTTAGAAAATTAAGAACAAATCACAATGAAATTCTTTTAACTTAGTAAACTCACAAATAATTAAACTTAATTAATTATAGATTTCGATTTAACAGACATAAACGCATCATACTCAAGTCTTATCCCTAAAAAGACTGATGGTATAACCGTTTATATGCTTCATAAAAAAATCATTAATAAACAGATTAACAAGCACTTTACCTATAAAGATATTGAAAGGTGTATAAAAGATGTGGCTTTAATGGAAAGCAGTAGCATACCTCATACTGATCCTATTGTAGATGGTTTGTTGAAGTACTATTTAGAACATCCAAGAGAAGAACGCTTTAAATATGCGCTTACTGACTTTGCACTTAAGTTCGTTAAGCTTATAGATAATAAACTTTATAGCCCCTACGCAAAGTTTCCGCTTCGTGACACTTTCAAAAAACTTGCAGACTTTACAGCTTCAGATATTAAAAGTATAGATGATTTTAATAGATGGTATGAATTTAATTTTGAAGGTAATAGCGGTACTGTAATTATAGATCATTTAGAATCATTAAAGGATTACGTTAATAAAGCTATTGACGAGCTCAACATTTATATCAATCAAGACCAAGACTCGGCATTAAAAACAGCTGAGAATGTTTCCATATTATTTGAGAAAATTACAGCAAAAAGTGACGAGATTAAAGATACTTTACTAATAAGTAATAGCCTTGACGAGGAAATAGAGCAGGTCGTTGACTATTTTTTAAAAAGAAAAAACAGCCTTCCTGAAACTAAAACGCCTGAACAGAAAGAAACTCATAAAATATTAAGAGAAGAATACGACAGAGCCGTTCAAATTAAAAAGAAGGTAGATGAGTTTTTCGTTGAAGTAGAATATAAATTAGGACAATTATTAGATAGGTCGGCTTACGCAAGCACTCAATTAATAACAGTACAAGATAATTTTAAAAATAAATCGGCAGTTAGAATAAATGTAAAACGTTTTTTAAAATTCACATTAGAACAAGCGTCCTTTTCTAAAAAAGATGGTATTACATTGTCTGAAAAATTTCCTTTAAAATCTGTTGTTTCTGAACGTTTTAAACACGTCGGTTTGGTTTATTATGAAGAGTTTGGTATTCAGAAGAGCTATGTTATTGAACCTAAAGTTAATGAAGCACACCTTAAGTCACAAATCTCAAAATTAGATACCGAACTAACTCGTCAAGAGAATAC
Organism: uncultured Algibacter sp.; assembly: GCA_938003745.1. Classification (GTDB taxonomy): domain Bacteria; phylum Bacteroidota; class Bacteroidia; order Flavobacteriales; family Flavobacteriaceae; genus Postechiella. The sequence goes on along the minus strand of CALKXS010000006.1, from coordinate 17,775 downwards.
CGCCAAATGGGTAAATCATTTTAAAAAGCAGTTAAGCAACGATGGGGAATTTGATTTTAGTAATCATTTTTACGAAATAGCTTCAAAAGAAAATGATGCCTTAATCGCACTTAAAGTAGGATTTGAACTTGTAGAGTTTGCTAGACACAATAACGATTACGAAATTAAAATAGACAGAGAAATCCCCAAGTCATCGCTGTCTCAAAATATTGCATTATGGAAAATGAAAATAATAAAGAAGTAAGTCAAAAATTTTCGTTTTTTAAAAACGCAGATGTTCAAGAATATTTTGCAGATTTAAATATTGAACTACTATCTGGTAGACATATTCAAAACGATAGATTTTATCTTTATAAACTACTTAAGGACTATTTCAACGAGCTTTCATATTATTATGAAAAGATATATGGTTTAGAACTAATAATGGAAAGTAGAGAAGACTCAAAATACTATTACGTAGATTATCCTGATGCATCTAAAGGAGCACTTGCTAACCCATCACGACACAAAAAGCTAACGCAAAAACAAACCTTGATAGGTCTTATACTACTCAATATGTATTACGAGCGATATTTTGAAAGTAAAAAAGAAGTACGCTTTTCAGATATAAAAAAGGAGATTAAAGAAAGTGACAATAATATTTTGTACAAAAAATTATTTTTTAACAAAGTACAGGACGAATACTTGGAAGGCGACTGGTCATTAAAGGTTATTAAGCCATTTAAGAGTGTACTACGAGAATTTAATAAGTTGGGATGGATTACAAATTTAGCTGTAGAAGATGGCGAAGATATACACTTTGTATTACGAGAACCAATTATTAGATTTCAAAAATTGTATGAAAAAGAAATTACAAATTTCACAGAGTTTAGTGAAAAATACCTTAGCCAATTATAATGATAGAATATCCAAGAATTTTTTCGCTATCCACAGTTGGTGTGAGAAAGCACTATAATCAAGACTATTTATTACATCAAGTAAGGACTGATTTTACTGGTAACAATGGTATCGGTAAATCGCTTATAGCAGACTTATTTCAACTCATTTTTGTTGGGCAAAAGAGCAAAATAAGTTTTGGAACCGAGAGCTTCAAAAATAAAGAAAGGCACATACATACTATACCTTATAATACCGATGATGCTTATGTATTTATACATATAGAATTTAAGAAAAATGAATTTATAACTATTGGTACTAATATAGGTAATAAGCGTAGCAGGCCGTTAAAATCATTCTGGATATTAAATCAAGCCTATAATGATAATGACAGAAAAGACCTTGAAGCTTTAGCACTTAACGCAAATCAGTTAGCATACAGTAAAGATTTTTTAAAAGACGGTCAATTTTTGCCCATTAACCAGCTTGCAAGGCATCTTAAAAAGAATAAAAAAGGCTTTCTAAAATCCTTCACAGATTTAGAAGATAAAAAAGAATACTATGAGTTTTTATATACTAATGAGCTTTTGCCTATAAATCTTGCGATTGATGAAAATATGGACGCTTTCGCGAAAGTGATACAATCCTTTTCAAAAGCAAACTCATTAGATACGGAGAGCGATAAAATTTTAAAGGATTTTCTTTTTGAGAATAGTTTGGATAAGCTTGAGACCAAATACAAATCAAACAAGGAGAAGCTTGAAAAACTCATTAGTGAATACAATGAGCTGGACGAGGAAATACATACTATTGAGTTAAAACAAGAAGTATTAGGTAATCTTAAAGAGTTAGAGCAATTAAAAAACGATGCGCAACAAAATTATCTAACAGCTGAATACCATAGTAATTTTTCGCAATACGAAACTATTGCAAATAAATGCATAGGAACTTCTAAAAAAATTGAAAGAGAGACAGATATCGTCAGTAACCTAAAATCAGACCTGCCAAAAATTTCTAAACAAATTGAAATTACAAAGTCAGATTATGACACCTATTTTAAAGCTCAAGAATCCTTTACAAACTATAAAAATCTATTTAATGCACGAGCAGAAAAATTAGCAAGTCTTAATCAGCTTCAAAAAATGAAGCTACCTGAAATAGATCAAGCAAATTTAGTTGAGATAAATATTGAAGAATACAATCACCAGTCAATCATTGATAGGGTAAATAAACTTAATTCTGATTTAAAAAGATACGGTACGATTGATAAAATAAATAAGAAGACATCATCACAGCTAAAAATTATTGCAGACTACAAAGCAGTCAAGAGCTCAGAGCTTGCTGACTTAGAAGCACTCAATCGTATTCTATCTGCTGGAGAAGATGGTTCCTTAATCGCACAGATTTTAAAAGACGGTAATAATCTTACTAAAGAACAGGAAACTGTACTGTTTGGATTGCTTAAAAATGTGGATTGGGAAAAACCAGATAATCCTACTAAAGGAAGTCAATACACTAAAGATAGTTCTCTCTTGAAACCTGAAAATATTGAAGAAGATAAGGTGAATTCTGGTTATTGGTTTACAATAGGTGCTTTACGAACCTTTGTGCCTTACTCTAATGATAAACAGATATTTGCAGATACTGCTAAAATGAATGATGCTAAGAAAAAAAAGCAGAAAGCAATTAACGAGCAAGTAAAGTCTATCAATAATGAACTTGGCGAAATTTTAAAATTTGAGAAAGGAGATCCTTACGATTTGTCAGCGTTTGATGAGCTTACAAATCTTAATAAAGATTTTAAAGACTTTTCGTTATACGAAAGGTCAAAAATAGCAATGAGTATTGCCGAAAGTCTTTCTACTAAAATTACTCAAGACCAGAAAGATTTGGAGCTATCGTTGCAAGAATTAGAAGCACTTGAAAAGAAAATTCCAATTAAAATTACAGATGAGAAAATAGACGACCAGTTAACATCTTATATTCAAAAAGTAGCTGCTAAAAAGTCTGTCCATACAGATTTGCAAAATAAACTTGAGACTTCAAAATCAAGCATAACCCAAAAGGAAGAAAATTTAGTCACACTTAAAGCGTTGCTTGACTCACAGGAGAAAGAACGAGATGAGCTAAAGAAAAAGTATGAGGGTGCGCTTACTATCTTTAAAACACGTTTCAGTCAGTTGCATATTCAGGATTTTGTGCCTACTAATATCAATCAAGTGAATGTAGAAAATCTTCAAAAATTATATAACACAAATAAGGACAACTACATAAACGCTTATGGTAAAGCATCATCCCAATTCGATACGACCAAAGATGATTTAGAAGTAAAAAACCAAATGGATGATCAGAATTATTCATTTGCGGTTTTAGAATTAGTGCTATTAGGACCAAAAATAAAACACACTGAAAATCTTGCCCCAGCACTTAAAAAATCTAATCAAAACAGAACTAAAGTAATGCAGGCCATTACGCAGGCGATGCTTCGTATATTCAAATTGACAAAAACAAAGTACCAAGACTTTGAAAAAACAGTCGAAGATTTGAACGATTTTTTTAACGAGCGACTAATTAGTGACAAGTACCATTTCAAAATAGATTTTACGCCAAATGAAACATTCAAAATAGATTGGATGAAGAATCTACAGTCGTCCACTCAAGCCGCTTACTCGGAAGGAGAATTACAATTTTCAGACTCAGTAGAAAGTTTTGTAGAAAAGATATTTGCAGAAACAACCTCCTACAATGAGAAGATAAAATTTTCAGACCTATTAGACCCAAAAACTTATTTTGATTTAAGTACCAGATTATTAGACAAAGACGGCATTGATCAGACAGGAAGCACAGGACAAAGCTATACAGCGATTGTATTATTAGGTATTGGCAGACTTTCAATTGTGCAAAAAGAAGATAGAAAAGGTGTCAAATTTTTAATACTTGAAGAAGTCTCTAATATGGATAAGGGTAACTTTAACACCTTTCCAAATATTGCAAAAGAGTTTGGGTATCAAATGTTGACAATGACACCAGAACCTTACGGCTCTAATGAAAACGAAGGCTGGTATTTACACCATTTAATAGAAGGCTACGAAGATGTTAATATCAATTATGCACCGCCAAGCAGCTATTTTAAAACTAATGAAGCCAGACAAGATCTGTCAGATTATTTAAATAATATAAATGACCAATGAATTGGGTAGCACTAAAATCATTAAATGAACTTTACAGAAATAAAGAAACAAAGATTAAAGAAACTTTAATTAAGGATTCTTTGTTTCAACACTTGCTGAATGATACCCAAGAAATTAAAGAAGGCTATAAGATTTATTATTCTGACGATGAAGATTTTTTTGAGATGTATGAAGAAGAGTATCTCGAGAAGTTTAATCAGTACTACGCATTTTTAGAAAACAATCAGCTTTTAAAACCCCAAACCAGATTTGAAGAAGCAGATATCATAGAGCTAATGGATATGAAACGTCGTATAGACAGCGGCGAACTTTTGCCAATTAGGAATCAAATAATACAAAATGAGGAAACCGTCAGGAATGTGTCTTCTATGTTTTTCAAAAATGAAAAATATTTGATTGGTAAGAAAGCTTTAATTGATGCCGTTAAACAGATGCTTCAAATTGATGAGCTTGCTGATGATAGGGATCAGCAATATATGTATCGTTTAGAATGTGAAGACCCCAAGTTGATTATTCTCTGTGAAAACTTAGACTTTTTAAAGAGACCTTCATTACCTAGAAAATACGGTTATGAACTTTGGTATGCTGGAGGGAAAAACATTGAAAAACTAAAATATACTTATGACAGGAATTTGCCTATCTACTATTCCGGCGATTGGGATTATGATGGTCTACTTATTTTCAATATGGTTTGTAAACTTATTCCACAAATTAAGCTTCTTTATCCAACAGCCAGTCCAAAAAGTATCGTAAAGTCGGAACATAAAAGCTTATGGGCAGATATGGATAATCCTGAAAATTATTCTAATCTTGACATAAAAGACTTAGATACAAAGCACAAAACTATTTTAAAGAAATTAATAGAAAATAACCAGTGGATTACCGAAGAGGATAATAACCTGAAAGAAATGGTATCATTAGTTTTTAATTCAAATTAAACAATCTCAATAGTATCTTCAGTTCTATCATCAAAAAAATAAATACGATCAAAACCGTTTTTATTAATTGATGACTTATCGAGTAAATCAAATCTGTATCCTGAAGATCGATGTCCTAAGCCAGCAATAATAACAAGCCATTTTTCATCAATATTATTTGGGTATTGCGAAATTAGACTGGCTTTGTGATTTATTACACGTTGTACGTCTTTGTAATCTATTGGCTTTACCAGATATGCGCCTACAGATTGCCAGTTACTCCAAGTAGTATCTGAGCTCACATTGATACTATCTACAAATTCATTTTCCAACTTGCAATGCTTAGTGCTAACTCTAAAATCTCTTTCCTTATTTGCTAAATAAATAGTCTCTACAAGATTGAAAAACAAGTCAATATAATGTTTTTTAGAATATTGCTTGTCCATCACAGCATCAGAGTACCTGAACATACATTGCAATTCCACATCGTACTTATTCTCAAATTTAAGCCGTGCTGCATCTATAATACTTTGCCGGTACACTTCTACCATTTTACTTTGATTGTTAATGAATCTCGTATGTTCTATCGAAATAATTTTATCAGTCGTCTCCACAGTAAAATCTGGTGTTTCAGACGCTTCTAATGACTGAAATATGATATCATGCTTCACGTTTGATATAAAGCGTTCAATCTGTAGTTGCTCAATTTCCTTTGTCTTAATTCTTGTCACAATACTTTTTTAAGACAAAGTAAAGTAATTAATCCAAAACCTAAACAAAAGGATTAACCTCCGCAGGCGTCCCACTTGGATATCCCCAAGCAACATACTGCGACTTCATATCATCAGTATCAAGATGTACAAAGGTTCTACCTACTCCAATGCGCTTAAAACCTACATCGCGAGCCACAGAGACCAAGTGATTTCTGATAAACGTAGTTTGAGCTTTAATATCTACAGCCTTACAAGTTGGCATTTTATGAGAAGAATTAGACACGCCACCTACTTTGCTATTATGTGATGGACTTCGAGCACCAGAGTTAATCCAATTGAAAATAGGATACCCAGTACGAGCTTCGAGTTGCTGAAGCATAAAAATCAACTGGCGATCCATACAATTACCAGAACCAGGAATATCTGGACTGTCAAAAACCGACAAGTCGATAGGTCGTTGATGGATTTGCACCACTCGATTTTTAGCGGACTTTACTTTTGATTTTCTGTAAATAACAAAAGCACCTATCATCAAAATTGACAAGGTGCCTAATCCAACATAGATATGTTGATTGTTACTTTTTACCACAACCACATCCTTTTGCAGACTCTTTGCTTTTCTTGTATCTCAAGAATAGGTCGGAACTTATTTTTACAGCGCTTAATAGTATAAACGCTCCAAAAATATAGTTCAATGTATTATTTCCTTTATCTACGTTCATTGCTTTTTTGCTTATTAAAAATTTGAATTTCTTCTTCTAACTGCTCGATATACTTTTCAAGATCAGTGATACGATCTCGTTGTTTAGTTATCGTTTTATTCATCAAGGTATTCTTGCTCTCCAGTTGTTTTAAACGCTTTTCCATATTCTCAGACCATAGCTTATAGTTTTCCACTACAAGACTATTGGCCTGGACGTTTAGGTTACGTATTTCCGCACTTTTAAGACGTCTTTGCGTCCCATATTGCAATAGCACTTCAATGAGTTTCCAAAACCCAGTAGCACCCAGTACAATTGCAAGTATTTTGATTAAATCCATTACTTTTTAGATTACGCTTTCGCGAAAGCATCATTATTTTTATTACAGCGTTTTAGAAACTCGTGTTCTTCTTACAATTACTGGCTCAGATTCTTCGATTTCATCTCTCTCGATGACATCTGGAGGCAATACAAATATTCCACCTGAGAACGGTCTGAATTTCAGTGGAAGCTCAGCCACATAAGGGTTAACATTAAAGATGATTTCATCTTCTGGATCGTTAAAAATGCCACTTACAAATACACGACCGTCATCATCTATTGCATAGTAAAATGGTTTTCCTTGACGGCTCAAAAGTGTTCCAGTATGCTCGCCTTGTTGGTTTTTGTTGATTGGTGCTGGTAGACTCAACTGCCAGCCCGCAATTTCCTTTCTTCCAGATCTGGAGCGCAATCTAATGTCTTTGCCAATGACGATATTCTCGTTAATCACTGCATAAATATTACGACCAGGTGAATGCAACATATCTGCATTTAATTGATTAGACGGCACACTCAGCTCTCGCTGAGTGTTTGCTATTAATCCGCCACCTTGTGTTTTAATTATTACATTACTTTGATATCCTACTATACTCATTATTGTGCTATTATTATTCCGGTTAATATGAGTAAGCCACCGCCAAAAAACCAGCGCTCCAGCTTACCTCTTTTTATTTGTTTATGCTGTCTTTTAATGGTCAAGTTTAGCTCTTGAATATGTGACTCATCATTATTTTGAATGACAACAAGGTTTTCAACTTTGTGCTCCAATTTAAAGATGATAGTATCCTTTTTTTGAGTGAGATACTGCCATCTATAATTGCGTAACTGCAGCGTATCGATAATGCTATCTTGATAAAGACTGAACTCTAATCGCTTTGCCAGATACTTGGATTGCGCCAAGTCAAAACAGAAGTATTTCTTACTCTTTATATCTTGAACTATCGGCTGTAAATCCTGAGAAATACTCATACAAGTCCAGAGCAGACATCCTACCAATAGTATTAATTTTTTCATCCAGTGCATTTTGTAAATTTTCTATCGTTTTATGGCTTGAGACTATTTTACCAGTTAAGCTATCCGTTTGCTTTTTTAGCCTTTTTATTTCTTCATCAAGGGTTACATTCTCAATTGAGAGTAGTTCGTTTTCCTCTTCTAATTTCTGAATAGTGTCATTGTTCAAAGCTTCTTCGTGCGGAATGATGTAAAAGATGAGCAAGACAATAATCCCTGCAATCCAAAGCACTAATAAAAAAGGTTTCCAAAACTTCATTACTCTTTAGGTTTCGTTTGAAATAGCTTGTTCAAAAACTTCTCTAATAAGAGTTTATGAAAGACCAATGCAAAAGCAAAAGACTGTAATAAACACTCAATCATTTTAATTTGATAACCTCTCAAGAAAAACAACGCAACGCCGTAAATAATGCCAATAATGAGCACACGATAACGAGTCGCAATTTTGAGTTTAAAGACTTCATAGAAAAAGTTGGTTGAGCGGTAATGATTAAGGCCATAAGCAATCACTATAAAGGTGAGGATATAAGCCCAGTCCAGACTGTTTAAATAATTGGAAATGTATGCTAAAATTTCTATCATTTTAATTGTGTTTTAAGGGTTGATTTTATGCTTTTAATATCTGCTTGCAGAAGTGCTATTTGATGATTTGGAAATAGATTCTTAGTCAAATGTGCTACTAAAACTATGGTTGCTCCAGAAGCTAATAGCGCAAGAATTATCTTGGTTAATGTTTGATTGGTAAGTGTGACGGTAACTTCCGTTTTGATACCATCTTTATCTACCAGACCGTCTATTAAATCTTTAATGCTTCGCTTTTCTGCCATCTTTTTGTTGCTTTTTTATCTTACCCATATTTCGCTCGTTAAATAGCTGTTCTGTCACTTCTTTTACTTTGTAAAGTCTTAAAACACGTTCTTCAGTAATGGCATCAAACTCATCGGTTATTAAACCTTTTGCTACTCCGTGATTTTTTAAGAGATACACACGTAGTTGATAGACGCGTTCTCCTTTGCTTCCTAATTTTAATGGAAAATTATCATTGGGTTCTGGCAGTACTTCGGGCTTATTGACAATTGCTTTCTTTTCTTTTTCTAAGGAAACAATAGGCTCCATTTCTACAACAGGAATCATTTTTTTAACAGGTGTAGGTTTATCTTCTTTTTCGGGTTTTGATTTCTCTACAATGGTAAATTCGGCATCCTCGACAGTTTCTTCTTTATCTCTAAAGAGGACGTAACCCAATAATCCTAATCCCAAAAGCCCACCAGCGATAAGTAATCCTTTTTGCATCGTTTGTTCGCTCATTATTTCCCAAGACTTGATAGCGCTTTTCGCATTCCTGCGATATCAGCTTGTGTGAATACTGTTTTCTTTAATCGCTTTTGCGCAGCTCGTGAAGTTTTAGGGCCGAATTGACCATCCACACCATCTCGTTTTGGTCCCGTTTTACCTAAATCTTCTTTGTAGATTTTCAGGTAGCGTTGCAAAATTTTCACATCAGGATGACGGCTTCCATATTTGATAGGATAGCCTGTTTTAGTAATAACTGGTTTCGTACTTGAACCTGATGATGTTGAAGAACTTGGAATAAACGGTGGTGTTTGATAGCTGGACGAACCGCTTGCAACCGTTGTAACTCCAGAAGAAGCACTTGCTAATTCAGCTTCTTTTTTCTCTTTCTTCTTCGTCATAAAATAATACGCAGTAGCAGCTCCTGCGAGTACCACGATAACACCACCTACCACTAAAAGGTCTTTATTTTTCGTCATAAATGATGGATTTGCTGTTGTTGATTTCTGTTTCATTGGTTCGATTTATGATTGATAATTGGGAAGACGTTGCACATAATTTGAGACGTATTCCTTCATTTCACTTTGACTTAAAAAGCTATTTAAGTGTTGCCACATATCTTTTTTATAGAGCTGATAATAAGCTTTAGAAAGACTGGCAATCTGCGTTTTATCACGCAGCTTTTTACCGAAAACATCTTTGATAGCCTCTTCATCATCATTAAAAGTGCCTTTAGCCTCTTTAATGATTTTAGCGAGCTTCTTTGCAGAAGTATCGTCCAGTATTTGAATGCTCTTTGGAGCTACCCATTTCTGCACATCTGTGAGGTAGTTCATATCAAATGGACTATTCCAGTTTGGCTCTTGTTTCGTAGAGCCTACATTTCCAGTTATGACTTGCACACCAGTTCCTATAGAAGCAGTTGTTGTAGATTGTAGAGATTCTTGCTTTGTACGCTTTCGCGAAAGCGTAACAAAAACACCGATACCGATAACGCCAAGTCCTGCGCCACCTATCATCCACCATCCTGTTTTTGAGATTTCCATATTAAGCTGTTCTGTAATTAGGTAGTGCCTTCACAATGTTGAGCACTATGGTTATTTCTTCCTTGTCAAAGCGGTCTTTGAGCGTGTCAATTAGATTCTTAGAATAGGTTTCTTGATAGGCTTTTGCCACTTGAGATACCTGAACTTTATCCTTCATTTTTCGGAACACTCCGTAGACTTGTTCTTCATCATCGCCACCTTGATACCAGCTTCCCCAAGCTTTGTGAATCTGGTCTGCATATCGAGAAGCCGTACTTGTTTTTAGCACCAATACTTCGCGATTTACTGTTTGCAACACCTTATTCAAAAAATGAATGTCAAAAGCATTTTGCGAGGTCAGTCCGCTTGAAATAGGTTGAATTTGCGCCTGAATAGCAGTCAATAATTTACTGGTGCGTAGGTCACGACTGCGCTTTCTCATTGAGAAAAACGTCGTTCCTATAAAGAGCGTTCCCACACTTGCGCCTATGATTTTATACGTCAGACTCATTTGCCTAATAATTTTAAGCTACGACCTGCAGGAGTGAGCATTGCTAAATCTGATATATCTGCGTTTTTTGCTGAATTTTTAAGAAGTACAATAACTCCAACTAACACGACTGCGAGTATTACAGGTACTCCAATGGATAATACTTTTGTCAAACTCTTTCCTAAGCCAAAAATATTCCCACCTATTTCCGATAAATCGGCAATTGTTCTGGTGGCCATATTAGACACATCAAGGTTGTTTTGATTCAACCATTTATTAAAATTTGGACTTGTAGTACAAGAAGCTGAACCATTAGATTTCCAAGTAATGAGCCATATCATTTTTGCATTTTCTTGTCCTAATTCGCTTTTAAGTTTTGCGAAATAGCTTGTCCAGAAGTCACACGGATCGTCTGCTTCTGGAACCAAAAAAATGCGGTTATTTATGTTTACTTGTATGGCCATTAATTGCTTCTGAAAATGGTATTACTGTGTTTTTTACTGTCGGTTTTACTGAAATCGTTTTGTTCTAAAAATTGCTGAAGGCGAGCTTTGAGTTGTGCTTCTTTTCTTAAGGCAGTGCGCTTATCATAATTGATATACAGCTGCCTGCCCAACCAAAAACCAACGCCTAATGTCAAAATCGTTTTCATCTACTTTCTTCTGTAAATATTATGCTCAGGTATGTCTAATTCCCTAAGCCATTCTGCTACTTCAAATCCTGGACTATCTTCATCAGCTTTGGCAGGGATTTCATTAAAACCTGCGATAATGATGTCTGGAAAGCGCAGTATATAGAACTTTACAATCGCTTCAAGTGCCGCCTTTTGTTCATCGGTACGCGTGTCTTTATCCCAAGCTTCTTTGAGTGTTCTGCCACCAACATAGGCAATGTGTTTTGCAATTCCCGTGATTCCGTTTTGTCCGTGAGAGATACCCCATAAATCTGTGGCTGTTGGGCTGTCCTCGCTAATGATAGTTTGTAAAATACCGTCTTGAAGTACGAGATAATCAATGCCTGGACGGTTCCAACCAAAACCGCCTTTATCTTTAGTGAGCGTATGTTGATTGATAATAATTTCCTTACCGAAGTCTTTAGCTTCGCTGGTGTCGGTACTTTGTATGATGAGATAATCTACTTTTTGCATCTTCTTTGATTTAAGAGTTTATAGCTGATAAGCGTCTAAAGCCTAATAAGCGATAGACAGGATATTTTTTGATGTTGACTTGATTGTTCTGATTACCACCCAAGACATAGATGTATTTTTTGTCTTCAGAATAGCTAATGAATAGACCTACGTGACCTTTCCAACTGGATTTTTTACTTCGCCAGAAAACAACGACATCGTTGAGTTTGGGTTCTTTGATTTCGGTACCAACTTGTAACCAAGAACGAGCGGTTAGCTGATTACTTCGTTCTACTTTCGCCTTGAGCGCTACCCAATTGATAAAGGCAGAACACCAAGCGGTTTCATCGGTTGATACCCAAGTGTGTCCTATTTCTTTGAAGTAATTGAGAACAATGGGATTGTGTTCTTTGCCTACAATTTCGGTAACACCGTATTGGCTTAAAGCTATATTAATAAGTTGAGGCATTAGGTGGCTCGTCTTTAGGGTTATCGAGCCACGATACTGGAATGCCTTTACTCATTTGGACACCAGTAGATATTCTTGATTTTTCGGGAAGCATATTATACATTTCGATTTGATTGTAATAAATTAAAAAGCTGACTTGTTGTAACGGATTGATTTTAAAACACCAGGTCACGTGTCCATCTATCAAATTACCATCAAAGTCAAATACTTCTGAAACATTTGCAAAGTTTTGCGGACTCTGACTATTGCTCAAAGAGATGGTTTTACAAATCTCCGTTCCAGTTACAGACTTCTCCGTAATCTGAAGTGCATTGATGCGGTCTTCTCCAGAAGCGACTAACTTCACGTGACCAACCATCGCAGGATTATGCTGAAAGTCTTCTCGGTCTTCATAATACTCTTCGTTTACGGTTACAGTAGGGCCAGATTGTAAACCTGAAATACTAACCGTATCATCTGCAGAGTTACTTACACCTATTATTTCATCTTTAGAACTAATGGCTAAGCCAAGTCCAAAACTTTCAGTTTTAATGGTATCTACTACTTGATGTTTTGAATTAATTCTGCTAAACGTTTGATCGCCTCGATTCCCAACGTACATTAAGCCATTATGAGGGTTATAAGCAATGGCAACAGGATCTTTTCCAACCCTTAATTTAGTGATTGCTCCAAATCTTACCGTGTCTAAAACAGAGACAGAACTTGAATTATTCAGCACCATATACATATTCTTAGTTACTGGATGAAAGAGGAATGAAACAATATCTGCCACTACAGAACCTACACTTCCTTTTAGATTACCCTGAATATCATACACATTGATCTCGCCATCCAAAATATTATGAATGTATAAATCGCCTGAATCGGTATCAACTCCCAGCGTTCTTGCACCAGGCACTAAATGCAGATTATTTACTCTGCGATTGATGCAAATTTTTGAAATTGTTTCAGAAACCAAATTTGCTGTATAATAACATTGATCTACTGGATTATAAACAATATCAACGGGACGATTACCAACAGATTCTCTTCTCAAAATTGAAAAATCTCTATTTATAAAAACGACTTCATTTGAAACAGAACAAGCTACTGCAATTACGCCGTATTCATCATTATCAGTAGATGTGTTTACGGCTAAAGCAACTGGACTAATACTTCCAGGAACTTTTAAAGCTGTTGAATTAGAAGCTCTTCTTTCTCCAACTCCATAACCACTTCCAGCTTGAGAAGTACCTTGTGATAAATCAATAGTAGTAACAAGTTCTCCTGAAGGATTAACCACCGACACGGAATCCCCCAATTGATTAACCACATAAAATAAGTCTGTAACAAGATTATAGACCAGCTCTTGTGGTTGCTTATCTACAACTACACTTTTTGTGCCTTCTTCATTTATAAACATAGGATCAGTAAGCGGTGTACACGCAATTGCACCCCATAGACATACTTTTCTAATGTCCTTCGTATGATTTGTAACCGTTACTTGAAGTACATCATTATCTTTCTGAAGCTGCGCATAGAAACGCTTCAAGCTTGCTTGTTTGTCTAACCAATGATATGTTGCTTTACTCATTTGCTCTATAATTTTCTATAAAATTGATGACATCTTTGGTGCGCTCAATTTGTGATGCACCAACCATTTCTGGATTTTTCCCGAACACTTTTGTTACTGCATAAACGGCTTCGATGGTAGGGAAGCCATAATCGAGGTATTGTTTCATTCCGCATAAATCTGCAGTAGTTTGGCTGCGTGTATTTAAAAACCAATGACAGCCTTCGTGCGCTAAAATTGCAACGCGAATAGGAATCGTGTAGGATTTAAACAAGCGTTGTGAGATTTGAACTCTCGGCATTTTACGATGCGTTCTCGCTGGTGTGATAAGCTCTGCACCAAAAGGATCTGTTATTTTATCTAAATATTGAAACAGAAATTCGTTGTCCTTACTTTCATAAAAGCCAGGAGGCACATAACCTGCTTTTTGCGCAAACTGAATCGCAAATTCTAAAAAGCGATGTTGGTCATCAGTAGCCCAGACAGCAAGTGCTGGCATCTTTTCTATTTTCACATTAACGATTTCAAAAGCATCATCATCTACACCGTTTTTATCGAAGACTTCCATTTCCAGCACTTCAGGAGAGACTGGTAATGCGATAATAAACTCTCGTTTTGAGTTCGCTTTCGCGAAAGCGGCTTTTCTCCTAAAATAATAGCTATTAGGATGCTCAGGATCATACACACGAATACCCAAATCAAATGGCATCAAAGCCATAATGGTCAGTTTTATCTGAAAACGCTCTCTATTGGATGGAATGGTTGTTATCACTGAGGATATTGTTGGTATTGCTTATTCTTAGAACTACTCATTACTGCAAGTCCGATTACACCGACAACTACAACACCGCCTAAAATGTATACGACTGTTGGAATACCTTTTTTCTCTTCTTCAGTCTCTGCATCTGTACCTAAACCTATTGAAAAGTCAGAAGGCAGTTCTGTGCTTGCACCATAGGCGTCTAAAGGTTTTGGCTTCGTAAAAGAATCGATTGCTTGACCTATTGCAGTTGCGCCACCAGCTTCTTTATAAATCTGTCCTACATCTTTAAAGAATTTAGTACGTTTTGCTTTGCGCTCTATTCGTTTTGGAGCAGATCTTCTCACAGTTCGTCTGGCAACACGTTTCGCTTTTCGCTTTGCACGTCTTGCTTTTCGTTTCTTTTTATTTCCAAAAAAGTCATCGTAATCGTCATCTTGTAGATGGCGACTTAAAATACTTTCTGTTTCTCCTAAAATCATAAATGGGTATTAGATAATTTGCATTATTCTTAATGTAGTGCCACTGGTATCGTAGGCGATACGCTTATAACCTTTACCTACAAAAGGATAGCCTTTTGCTTCTCCAGGATCAAGAGTAACTCCGTTTACGGTTGCTTTTTCTGTGCCAACATTTTTAATCGACGCCACTAAAAAACCATCAGGTAATTCTCCTGGGCGTTCTACATCAATTTCATTTACTTGTGCTAATATGTCCATTTTTCAATTTTTTGTTTTGAATGAATTTATAAATCCCAAATCCTGTAGCTCCTACAACTCCCACGATAGCGATTACTTTAACCACTTTACTAACCTTACTATCAGACTTCATCGCCTTTTTACTGGCTTCTACCTGTGCGGTTTGCAATTGTTTGACTTCGACTTTTTCAATAGCGGATAATGGAGTTTTGACCACCGTAGGATTTGATTTTTTGATCAAGTGGCTTATTGGTGTCTTTGCTTTTACTTGAGGCTTTATAGTCCTGATGACTGCTTTTTTCGGGATTACTGTTTTCTTACGAATCACAGGAACCGTCTTCACGCGAATAGGCGGTAATTTCATAGGGCGACCACGAACTACTTTAGGACGACTGCGCATAGGTGGTCTACTCAACTTTGGCTTAGAAAACCGTCTACGTTTTAGTAGTCTTTTGGTACGACGTTTCTTTCTGCGACGACGACGTCTACCTCCGAAGTTATCGTAGTCTTCCTCTTGATAAACATCATAATCTGTAAGTGCGTAAGTATTAGTCATTGTTATCTCGGCATTGGCATCGGTGGTTGTCCGTAAGGCATTGGTGGACGTCCCGATTTCATTAATACTACCGCTCCGATTCCTAAGACGACCACACCGCCACCTATCATCAGCATCATATTGGTTTTCTTCTTAGCTGCTTCAGCTTTCTTTTTTTCCTCGATACGTCTGCGCTCTTCTTCCTGTCTGCGTCGTTCTTCTGCTTCACGTTGTTTGCGTTCTTGCTCTTCACGCATACGTTGCATACGCATTTCCATATCTCTTTTTGCGGCTGCTGCTTGTGCTGCGCCATTATTTGCAGTGCTACCGCTACGTTTCTTCTTTTTAAATAATCCGCCCAGAATACCGACTGCACCTTTTGCAATTGCTCCCCAGAACTGATCGTTATCTTGTGATGAAAAGCGAGCAATTAGATTTTCTAACGCTTTCGCGAAAGCGGAATCTCCATCTTTTAATAGGTCAACTACTTCATTAATGAGTTGTTCTCGTGAAGGTTTTCCTTGAAAGAACACATTATTTTGAGCCAGTAGTTCTTGAACAGGCTTAGGGTAGTGCAGTACCAGATAGGTAAGGTTATTTATTGCCTGATTGTATTGTGACTGTTTGTTATTTGCCATTTGCCATATTGAATTTTAAACCGTGCCCGACCAATGCGCCTGCGATGAAAACCACTCCAAAAAGTAGGAGTTCATCTTTAGTCACGCTAAAGGATTTATGAGGTTGTGGTTTAGGTTCTTCTACTTTTTTCTTTGCTTCTTTACGAATGCGTACTTCGTTCCAAACCATTTGTACTTCCTGCGCAAGATTCTTGTCATCAGCTTGTGCGTTTGATCGTTTTACGATGGTCTGGTAATAGCGCTCTAAGTCTTTATCTGAATAACTCTCGAACTGATTGAGAAAACTGTCTTCATCTCCTGTACCTGAATAATTAGAGTGCCCACACGCTTTGCAGAAATTACTTTCTGTATTATAAGAGTCGTTGCTGCAAGCACCACAAAAGTTGTCTTCTTTGGGTTGACTAAGCTTTAAAATAGCCTCCTTATCGGGATGTAATTGTATCAGCTCTTTAATAACCTTCCGACCTTTTTTGCGAGCAAGTTCTTTTATGGCTTCTGCGAGGTGTTTAGGGTCTTCGGGCGCTTCAAAACCATACTCAAATAACAATTTTGAAACATCATCTGTATTGTGATAGACGATATAATCGATTCTATTTTGAGCTAGTGAAGGTGTTTGTTTTGAGTTTTTCATCTTGATTTTAATAAAAACAGCCAGAGTGTATGGTTTAGGGGAAAACCGACTCTGGCTGTCTGGTATTAGGTACAAAGTCTGGACGAGTTCCTTATTACAGAACTATCGTCTACGACGTCTTACCAATCGAGAAACTGGACGTCTCGCCACCGGTTTTCTGACTAGTCTACGACGTTTTACAACTCTACGAGTAGGACGTCTCACCACTCTACGTCTAGGACGCACACCTAATGCCGTTGGTCTTTTACGACGGATTAAATCTAACTGTGGAAGCCCAGTAGTACGTGGTGCTCTTGAAAGCTCTGCCACATTTGTACCTTTTAAAAGGTTACCCAGATTTGCTCTGGCCTTAATCGTAAATGTGAATACCGCCGTTACACCATCTTCTACAGATACACGTAAGGAATCCTGACCTGTAACATCCATCTCGAAGTTATCATCGTCAATAAGTTGCTGGGTAAAGTTTTGAGGTGATGTCGCATTACGTGGTTGATACACTCTGGTCGTTTTAGACCCAGAAGCGGTTCTACGATCAATACGTAGTACATTATCAAATTGCAGTGCGTTACTCACAGAGTATTTCATTCCCGCAATCTTAAACGGATTTGATTTACTCTCTTCACGCACTTCCTTGTGACTGGACTCTTCAATCTCAACGGTTAGTCCGTTAGGTTGTGCAGCTTCGGCATTACCACCAAAGATGACTGCCTCGGCACGTGCGCCAGACTTGTTAGTCACGACTACCGTAAGGGTTCTATCGTTAGGATCTATCTTACCGATGCTCGATTTTGTATAATCGTCATAGGCATCATCGTCGTACTCGCCTTC
>CALKXS010000005.1 GCA_938003745.1 uncultured Algibacter sp. | reverse complement strand
GCTTCATCTTTAAAAGCTCCTGTTTCTGACTTAAATTCTCTACGCCACTTATAAAGTAAGCTAGGCGCAATCGAATATTCTTTGCTTAAATCGCTAACCTTGTGATCTGAGCTAACAAAATCAATAATGGTTTGCTTAAATTCTTTTGTGAAATTACCTTTTGTAATGGTTCCTAAGGTAAATAATGTGGCTCAGTAAATACTACCATAAAATTAGACATTCCAATGCTTACCGCCTTTTTTAATATATCTCGCTCTAACTTTATCTCTTTTAACTCTTTTTCTAAAGCTTTGATTTTTAGTAAACTTTCTTTTGATTCTTCAGAAGCAATTCTATACTTGGGATCAAATTCTTTTTTCCATCTATTTATTGAAGCTGTACTAACCACATATTCGTCAGATAAAGACTGAACTGTTTTCCCTGTATTTAGCAATTCTACAAGCGTAGTTTTAAATTCCTTGTCCTAATTATTTCTTAGCATATTACAAATTTAATTTATCACATAAATCTGTACCAACTAATGTAGACATTCCATGCTGTAATGCTATTAGATTTGATAACCATATTCCAAGCAGCTATTACAGTATCCTTTGTTGTTAAATTATCACTCATAGACTAATCAACTACTTTTCGGTTAAACAAATCGATAATTACAGTTAAATACATCCAAGCTTGTTTGGTTTCTACATATGTAATATCAGATACCTAGACTTGATTTGCTCTAGATATTTTAAAGTTTTGATTTAAAATATTTGGAGCTGTTGGATAGTTGTGATTACTATCTGTTGTTGCCTTAAATTTACGTTTTGTTCTAGCTAATAAACCATTAGATTTCATCAGTCTAGCCGCTCTAGGTCTAGAAATATGATGTCCTAATTGTTCTAATGCTATTTTTATCCTTGGTGCCCCATAGCTTTTAAAGCTATCTTCAAAAATACTTATTATTAATTCTGATAATTTCTGATTATACAACCAAAGTTTTGAAACTTTAGCCTTTAACCAATTATAATACCCGCTTGTACTTACTTTTAAAACCTGACACATCTTCTCGACTGAAAATTTAAATTTATGGTGTTTTATAAACCTAAACTTTACTTGTCGCTCTTTGAGAAGATGCTTACCATCTTTTTTAATATCTCATGCTCTTCTGAAATATCTTTTAATTGTTTCTTGAGTTGAACTATTTCTTTTTGCTCATCTGTTAATTTTGGCTTTCCTCGTCCTGGAAAACTGTTCTTATCATAATCTTTTGATTCTCATCGCCAACGACTAAGAACGGATATAGGAATGTCTAATTCTTCGTATATTTGTTTTACACTACCTCGTACATAGCTTAATTCTACTGCCTTTTTCTTAAATTCTAAACTGTAATTTCTGTATGCTCTTTTCATAATTCAAAATTAAATTATGTAACAACAATTCTCGAAACTTTATGTCCAGTCTAATATAGTAAGTCCAGTAATTTAACAATAGCCAATAGATAAGAGCTAGACATAGAATTTTTTAAAAGCAAAGCTTTGGATTTTATCTACTCTACAACTTTTTGTGTTGAGCCCTAAAAGCTAATAGATTGCAACGTCGCTAACTCCTCGCAATGACGTTTAAAAGATATAACGTAAAGCTCGATCCTTGTGGTAACATCACAAATAATAATGTATAAAAAAACGCTAACAAGTAAATGTTAGCGTGTTTTTAGTATAAAATATGTTGTGAAAATTATTTAATCGGTTTAACCGTTTTGATAATTCTTGCAGCAATTTTGTATGGATCTCCGTTTGAAGATGGACGACGATCTTCTAACCATCCTTTATATCCATTTTCTACAGCGATAATTGGAATTCTAATTGAAGCACCTCTATCTGAAACTCCCCAAGAGAAATCATTAATAGATGCAGTTTCATGTAAACCAGTTAGACGTTGCTCGTTATGTGCTCCATAAACTTCAATGTGTTCTTTTGTTACAGGACGGAAAGCTTCACAAATTTCAGCATACTTTTCTTTAGAACCACAAGTTCTTAAGATGTTGTTTGAGAAGTTAGCATGCATACCAGAACCATTCCAGTCACCTTTAATTGGTTTTGGGTGGTATTCAATGTACCATCCGTACTTTTCAGTTAAACGATCTAATAAATATCTAGCAACCCATATTTCGTCACCAGCTTTCTTAGCTCCTTTTGCAAATAATTGGAATTCCCATTGTCCAGAAGCAACCTCTTGGTTAATTCCTTCAAAGTTTAGTCCAGCATCAATACATAAGTTAGCATGCTCTTCTACGAAATCCCTTCCGAAAGTGTTTTTTCCACCAACAGAACAGTAGTACATACCTTGAGGCCCTGGGTAACCACCAATAGGGAAGCCTAATGGTAATTGAGTTTCTCTATCCATGATGAAGTATTCTTGCTCAAAACCAAACCAGAAATCATTATCATCATCTTCAATTGTAGCACGTCCATTAGACTCATGTGGTGTCCCATCTGCACTTAAAACTTCAGTCATAACTAAATAACCGTTGATTCTAGCAGGATCTGGATAGATAGCAACTGGTTTTAAAATACAGTCAGATGCTCCACCAGAAGCTTGTTGCGTAGAAGAACCATCAAAAGACCAGTTTCCTAATTCTTCTATTGTTCCTTGAAAGTTTTCATGCTCTTCTACCTTGGTTTTGCTTCTCAAATTTTGAGTAGGCTTGTAACCATCTAACCAAAGGTATTCTAATTTAATTTTAGCCATAATGAATATTTTATAATTGTAATAATAATTTTATTATCACAAATATAACAGATTCTCTTTTACTTTAATATTTGTAGGGGTGTTTTCATAAATCATTAAGTTATTTTTATTTATACCCTATTATTTAGAGGCTTTATTTGTATAAATTCTATTTTTTTTGTTAAAAACTGAAAAAATGTTAACAACAAAATTTCTGTTTTTTTCTGTTTTCTTGCATCTGATAGCTATTTTTGTCTAAGTATTTAACTTATTAAATTTTGATAATATGTCTAAACTTAGATTTCATGCCATAAAAAACTCATTAGCTTATAAAGCAGTTGTTGTTGAAGAGAAAAAACGTAGGTCTGAATTATTTGGTGAAAATGTATTTGATGAAAATACCATGCGTCAATACTTAACAAAAGAAGCAAATCATGGTGTGATGAACGCTATACAGCATAGTAAAAAAATTGATAGAAATATTGCCGACCAAGTAGCGTCTTCTATGAGAGATTGGGCTTTGGCTAAGGGTGTTACGCATTATACGCATTGGTTTCAACCTTTAACTGGGTCTACGGCAGAAAAGCACGATGCTTTTTTTGAGACTATTGGTCATGGTATGGCTATAGAAAAGTTTGGTGGCGGGCAATTAGTACAACAAGAACCAGATGCATCAAGTTTCCCTAGTGGAGGCATAAGAAATACGTTTGAAGCCAGAGGCTATACCGCTTGGGACCCCACATCTCCAGCATTTATATATGAAACAACACTTTGTATTCCAACTATTTTTGTAGCGTATACAGGAGAGGCATTAGATTATAAAACACCTTTGCTTAGAGCGTTGCATGCTGTAGATGATGCAGCAACAGCGGTTTGTAAATATTTTGATAAAAATGTTAAAAAGGTAACATCATCTCTAGGATGGGAGCAAGAGTATTTTTTAATAGATAAAATGTTGGCTGCTAGTAGACCAGATATTGCTTTAACAGGTAGAACATTATTAGGACATTCATCTGCAAAAGGACAACAACTAGATGATCACTATTTTGGATCGATTCCTAGTAGAGCTTTAAATTTCATGAAAGAATTGGAAGTAGAGTGTATGCTATTAGGTATCCCTGTTAAAACAAGGCATAATGAGGTGGCACCCAATCAGTTTGAATTAGCACCAATATATGAAGAAGCTAATTTAGCAGTAGATCATAACGCTTTATTAATGGATATTATGGGACGTGTAGCATCTCGCCATAATTTTAAAGTACTATTACATGAAAAACCATTTGCTGGCGTAAATGGTTCTGGTAAACATAATAACTGGTCACTGTCTACAGATACTGGTGTAAACTTATTAAAACCAGGAAAAACACCTATGAGTAACCTTCAGTTTTTAACCTTTTTTATAAATACCATAAAAGCGGTTCATGATAATGAAGAATTATTAAGAGCGTCAATAGCATCTGCAAGTAATGATCATAGATTAGGAGCAAACGAGGCTCCTCCAGCAATAGTTTCGGTATTTATAGGAGAGCAATTAACTAAGGTTCTAGAAGAGTTAGAAGGTGTTACAAAAGGTAAATTGTCACCTCAAGAAAAAACAGATTTAAAATTAAACGTTGTTGGTAAAATACCAGATGTTTTATTAGATAATACAGATAGAAACAGAACATCTCCTTTTGCTTTTACAGGAAACAAATTTGAGTTTAGAGCTGTTGGAGCTTTAGCGAATTGTGGAAATCCTATGACTATTTTAAATACTATTGTAGCAAAACAATTAAAGGACTTTAAAGTAGAAGCTGATGCTTTAATTAGTAAAAAAGATTTAAAGAAAGACGAAGCAGTTTTTAATGTAATACGAGAGTATATAAAATCATCAAGACCTATTTTATTTGAAGGAAATGGTTATGGGGAATTATGGGAAATAGAAGCGAAAAAACGTGGATTAAGCAATAATAAGGCAACACCGGAAGCGTTAAAAGCTAGAGTTTCTGAAAAATCTATTGCTTTGTTTGAAGAAATGAATGTAATGAGCAGAATAGAAAGTGAGGCGCGTTATGAAATAGAATTAGAAGCTTACATAAAACACATTCAAATAGAAAGTCGTGTTCTTGGTGATATAGCACGTAATCATATTGTACCAACTGCTGTGAAATATCAAAATATTTTAATAGAAAATGTTAAAGGTTTAAAAGATATTTTTGAAAAAGAGTTTGAGAGTGTTTCCAAAGAACAGATAAACTTAATAAAGAAAATTTCTAGCCATATTGAAGGTATTAATTCTAATGTTACCAAAATGATAGAAGAGCGGAAAATCGCAAACGCTATTAAAGTTTTAGGTGAAAAAGCTGATGCTTATTATTATAAAGTTAAACCGTTATTTGAAGATATCCGTTACCATTCCGATAAATTAGAATTGCTTGTAGATGACGAGATTTGGCCACTAACAAAGTATAGAGAACTGTTATTTACACGATAAATTGTTTTGTAAGTAGTTATTTTTAGTGTCTTAGTTTGTTCTGAGTGATAACCGAAGGCTATCATTTTTTTAGAGTTATAAGGAAGGTAAGTAGAATAGCAATCTATAAAATTTTATTGTTGGGCATTAATATTATGTGTTATATTTTTATTTTAAAAAGACATATCTAAATCTAAATAGCCTAATATATGTTAAAAAGTCTTGTTGTTTTTTTATTACTTTTTGGAAGTTTAAACGTTCAGAATTTAAAGAATAAAACGGTTACCCGTTCCTGAAGATATGCTTGCTGTTACAGATGTGAATTTTGCCGAGTATGGTGAAAGAGAAATACAGTTAGATTTTTATAGATCTAATAACGATAAATAGATCACAGCAATTGTATTGATTCATGATGGCAGATGTTTTCAAGGAAGCTGCAAAACATCACAGGCTATGGCGGTTATGTTAGTGCAAAAAAGTTTTTCAGTTGCCAATATAAGCTATATTGTGTCGGGAGAATCTAAATTATCAAGAGCTATTGGAGATTGTAAAGCCGCTGTTAGATGGGTAATGGCAAATGCTAAAAAGTATCATTTAGAATGCCGATAAGATTTTTGGTATTGGTGATTCTGCTGGAGAGCATATAGTGTCTATGGTTGCATTAACGAACCAAGGCGTTTACAAAACAATAGAGCACTTGCAGCTAAAGATAATCTAATACCAAATTGTATTACCATCTGTTGTTTTTATACCTCTTTTTGAAAACGCTTTGACTTGTAAAAAAAATGTTTTCAACTTCAATCTCAATTTTAACCAAATCTATTTTTAAACACGCACATATTTTGCGAGCTTCGGGTATATTCGGTTTTACATTTCTGATAAAAGCGCATTCTGAGTTGTTTCATGTTTTCTTTTCAATATCTAAAGAATCAATAGACGTTTGAGAGTAAGATTGGATAGAAACACTTGTTAAGTGCCAAAATTAAAAATTTCATTAGATTTAATAATTGTTTTTACACGGAATTTTAAGAGGTTAGTTCGATATTTTTTTGTAAGAAACTTTACGTTTTAGGTCTTTTAAATAAAAATAAGATGTTAGCAAACAAGGCAACTGATATTGGTTTAAAGTAAGTTTAACGTTTTTTATATATCTTATTTAATCATATGTTATTTATATACTTGTTATGAATTTATAAAAAGATTATTCAAGCGATATAAATATCATGTATTTAATTAAATATAAGTTAGTTAAATACGATGAACAATCTTGTCTAGAATTACGAAATTATTTTGAATAACCTTAAAATAACATGTGGAGATATTGAGAGTTTGCTCAAACTAAAAAATATAGAACCAGTAAGCCTTAATCTTACTGCTATATATATAGCAGGTGTTTACGTATTTAATAAAATACTGATTTAGAATTTAAGATTGAACGAAGTGTTTATAATAAAAGACGCAAAAAGCTATTGAATTATGTAGGATCTATAAGAAAGCGTATTAGTGAAATGTTTGTTGAATTTACAAATATTTTTATAGTAGATTCTATATCAACTCCTATTTGCAAATATACAAGAGGGGAATATTCCTAAATTTGTTCTACTTATGAAATGAAACTAATTTCTCGTGATTACATGTACAGTTTTTATGGAATAATAACGATGCTAAATCTTTTTTAAGATTAGCTACTAGAATACTCTCGAAAATAACTGTTTTTACTATGATTCATTACCCAAACTATTTTGTTTTTAAAAGAGATATAAATAAAATTAATCTAGCATAAATGCACAACAAGTAGAAATGCTTAAAAGTTCTAAATCTACTTAATTGGGGCAGTATAGTAATGGTAATTATTTCACTTTTAACATAATAGATGGTCGTTTTGAAGGATTACCTAATAAATACCTATTTATTATTTGATTATATTCTTTATAAAAATCATCAATTAGACAGAAAACACTTGCAACTTTAGAGTAAATTATCATAGATAGAATTTTGGATTGATATATTAAGAATCAACACTTTAATTTATTAGAAACCTATTCTTTTTACTACTAAAAATTAATTGAACTCAATCTTATAAGTATTTTTCTCTTTCTAAACAGCTCAATCAATCTAAATAAAGGCCTGCCTACATCAGCATAATACTATTTTTTTTAATTCAGTACTGAATAGCAGGTCTAGAAATATCATATTTCTTATCCCATAATTGATAGAAACTCTACCATTATGAATCTGATCAACGATGAAAATTTTGAGTTCAAAACTTAATTTATCGTAGTTCCTTCTTACAGTGAGAATTCTTTTTGTATGTCTCCATAGTTCAATTAAAAGTATTTGGTTTTTAGTCGATCTATTGCAGTATTTTTAATTAAAAAAATATTTACTATATTTGTATCAAACTATTAAACAGAAAAAGAAGAGAAAAAGCAATTATTTTTCCTGCCCCTTTTTCAAAATTGTTAGAAAAAAAACAAATCTATGATGAAATTAAACATTAAAAAAAGAATTGGTTATTTATTGTTATTATTTGCAATTAATTTAAATGCACAGTACTACCATGAGACAATGAACCCCGATGGTCTTCGAAAAGACTTAAAAACAGATTACAATTTAATTAACGACAACGCAGAATCTGATCAAAGTGAGAAAATAACCACTGCTATTAATGAGGTTTCCGGCATGGGGGGAGGAGTTCTTTACATTCCAAAAGGGGTTTATGATTTTGGAAATATTGAAATGAAGTCTAACGTACATATTTTAATTGAAGCTGGAACAGTAATCAAACCAGAATTTGGTAAAAAAAGAGTATTCACATTTGCTCCATCCAAAGAAGAAACTAAAGCAAGACCAGAAGCTTTTATTGAAAACGCAAGTATTAGAGGAGTTGGTGGCGATTTTATTATTGATTATCACGATAGAAAAACCCTAGATAAACAAAGAGCTATCATGCTTAGAATGGTCAAAAACTTCCTTGTTTCTGACATGACGGTAAAAGATAATTACTCCACCTTTTGTGGAGTAACGCTTGCGCCATCTGATGAAAAGGAGCTTGACGTTTCTGGTTGGGAAGTCTCACGACCTACTCAAGGGACTCTCAGAAATATTACACACTACAAAGGTAGTCCTGGTTATGGTTTGGTACAATGTCATGGAGCTCAATCGGTTCATTTTGAAAACCTATATAGTTTAGGAGGAGTAACTTTTAGGTTGGAAGTTGGTGCCAATAATAAAAACGTTGGAGTATATGATTTATATGCAAAAAACATTATTAATGAAAATGGAAGAAGTGCAATTTTATTTGGTCCTCATTCTGCAAAAAACGGTGTAGTTACTGTTGATGGTGTAAAATCTATCGGTTCAAGTTGGGCAATAGTAGGTGGGAATAGTTCTGTAAAAGAAGACGCACCAGATCAGACTCCAGGTTTTTTCGATAGTAGAAGTTCTGTTAAAAATATTACTGCAATATGGGGACTTAATTCTCAATTCAAAGGTAACAATTTGTTAAAACTACCAAATCGAGATCATTATGATGAGATAAAACAATGGACTGGTGGAAAGTTTTTTGAGGGGCCTTCATTTGGTGGCGTATTATTTACAGCAACACGTTATTCTATTAGTTTTGAGAATATTAAGGTAGAAGGTTTTCCTTATTATAGTGAAACACCTTTGCTTACTGGAGGATTTGAAAGAGAAGGTAATGTTTGGGCTGAAAAATCGTACTGGGAAGATAACCACGTAGGTGATGAGTGGCAATCTGATAAAGGAGTAATAAATGATGATTACACCATAGATGATGTAGAAGATAGTGAGTATATTCTTACTGCTATTCATGATGCTTTTGTAGATACAAATATTGGACAGAACACAGAACTTCTTACCACAAAATCTTCAGAGTCTTTAGCATATATTTCATTTGACATGAGTGGAATTCCAACTGATTTAACTACCGGGAGCATAGAGTTAACTATTATAAACAATACCTCTATAACTAATATAGATGTTTTTAATGGTTCTAATATCATTTGGGATTCTAACTCTATTGATAATAGCACTGCCCCTGTATTACAAAACAGATTAGGAGGAATTGAAAATGAATCTTTTGATATGAATCAAAGAATCTCTATACCTCTTACCGATTTAAAAAGGGAGTCTAACATTCTAAATTTAATTATTAGTCAAAATGGAGGTGGGAAAATCGATTTTGCGTCTAGAGAACATAGTATTTTAATTCATAGACCTAAATTGACTATTAATGAAATTAACTCTGAAACAGGTGAAGGTTCAGAGGATGAAAGCCTCAGCGTTAAAGTTTTCTCTAAATCTGGCGAAATCACTATAATTAACCCAACAGAAATAATACAAAATTTAAACAATACATATTCTGTATATAATATTTCTGGAGTGTTAGTTGGTTCTACAACATCAAACGCTGTAGAATCTAAAATCAACTTAAGTCACCTTAGTCATGGGGTCTATATTTTACATGTTAAAAATAAATCAACACAAGAAATAACTGTGACAAAGTTTATTCACACCAACTAATAATCCTTAGGAATATTATTATAAATAAAAAACCCTGTTTGAAAAACTCAAACAGGTTTTTTTATTTATAATAATATTTATTAATACGAATTTTACTAAAATAGGTTGACTAAAAATTAAAACTTAATTAGAGTCAATTATGAAACAATAAAAATTCTCCTACCCCAAAAAACACTTACGAAAAGTAGCTTTTTAACAAAAATTATTGGTCGTTGACCAAATTCAGATACCTGTCAATTTTAGTGCTAAAGAATATAACGATTCTAGATCTACTATTTCTTACTAGTCCAAAAATAGAGGTATGAGTTTAAAATAAGGAAAAAAAGATTAAGGGATCGTATTAAAGAATTGGAGTTCGTTAAACACTTCAAGCGAGATATTATTGTAGATATGGAAATCATTAAGGGGGGGGCGATATGTCAAAAAAGATCATTACCAAAAAAATTAGCAGAAGAGATAGAGCTAAAAAAGAAAAAAATATTCAAAAGAAAGTGGTTCTACTAATATTTAGTGATTAGTAAATAAAGCATTCTACGAAAGAATCAAGAACAAGATGGTAACTAATAATGTTAATATCGGAAGAGATAAATTTTATCACTTTCTTATATAATACAATCTCCTTATTACCAGGCGTAAAAGCTATCATGTAACTACAAATTCCAAACATCAATTTATGAAATACAAAAAACTTGTCAAAGACCACGTTGCTAATAAACTTTACAGCTAAGGGGTGTCAATATCACGTATGCTAAAACTCAAAATAAACACAATTATTTAGTTTTAGTAATAGACGTATATTTTAAGCAAATTATGGGATCTAAACTAGATAATCACAGAAGACGTTACTTTGCAAAGAAGCACTCAAAATAGCTATTAAAAACAGTAAATATCCAAATGAAAAATTGATTCATCATTTAGATAGGGGACTTCAATATGGTAATTCTATTTATAAGACCTTTATCGAAGATAATGGAATGATTATGAACGAACAATAAGATCCCTATGAAAATGCAGTCGCAGAGCTCATTAATAGAATCTTAAAATACGAATATGGATTTATTGAAACAATAAAAAAACATTACTCAAAAAATCACAAAACAAGTTATAGGTATTCATAATCAACCTAAGAAATCACTTCAGCCTTAATTTAAGAAAACTCGTAGAAGTACATTTAAACCCAAATATAGATCATATATAAAACAAAGAAAATTTCTCAGAACAAACAGTTTAAAAACGAATCTTGCTTCTAAGCATTTTTATACTTTTAAAGGACTGAAAAAATGTTTTGAACGGATAAATTAATCTAAATAAAGGTCAACTTATATCAATATAATACAGTACTTAATAGTCGGTCTAGAAAGATCATATTTCTTAGCCGCATAATTGATAGAAATTCTACCATTATGAATTCGATTAATAATGAAAAGCTGAGTTCAAAACTTAATTTATTGTAGTTCTTTTTGTGGCTAGAATTCTTTTGCCTGTCTAGGTGGTTCAACTAAAAGTGTTTAATTTTTAGCCAATCTACTTCAGGATTTTGGATTGCAATAAATATTTACTATCTTAATACTCAATAATTTACGAGTAAAGAAGGGAAAACGTAACTAATTTTCTAACCTTTTTTTCTCATTACTAACTAAAAAACAATTAAGACATGAGATTAAACATTAAAAAAACGATTCATTATGTAGTACTTTTTTTATTTACAATTAATTTAAATGCTCAGTACCAAGAGACGATGAACCCCGATGGCCTTCGAAAAAACTTAAAAACAGATTACAATTTAATTAACGACAATGCAAGATTTGATCAAAGCAGGAAATTAACTACTGCCATTAATGAAGTCTCTGGTATGGGAGGCGGAATTATTTATATTCCAAAAGGAGTTTATGATTTTGGAAATATTGAAATGAAGTCTAACGTGCATATTTTAATTGAAGCTGGAACGGTAATCAAACCTGCATCTGGTCAAAAAATAGTATTCACATTCGCTCCATCCAAAGCAGAAACTCAACAAAGACGACAAGCTTTTATTCAAAATGCTAGTATTAGAGGTGTTGGTGGTGATTTTATTATTGATTATCACGATAGATTTCCTCAAGATAAACAAAGAGCCATCATGTTTAGAATGGTCAAAAACTTCCTAATTTCTGACATAACGGTAAAAGATAATTACTCCACTTTTTGCGGAGTTACACTTGCACCCTCTGATGAAAAGGTGAAAGATGTATCAGGTTGGAAAGTATCACGGCCTACTCAAGGAACCATCAGAAATATTACACACTACAAAAGTAGTCCTGGTTATGGTTTGGTACAATGTCATGGAGCTCAATCGATTCATTTTGAAAACCTATATAGTTTAGGAGGTGTAACATTAAGATTAGAAGTTGGTGCCAATAATAAAAATGTTGGAGTATATGATTTATATGCAAAAAAC
>CALKXS010000004.1 GCA_938003745.1 uncultured Algibacter sp. | reverse complement strand
TTGAAATTTCGGATTTGAATATGTAACATTTTAAAGTTCTTCCCTTGATTAGATAGGGTCTGTTTTAGATTAGGAAAATCTTCTGTTAATGGTTTATAGCCACTCCACCCATCCGCTAATATATTTGCATCAGCCTTTATGTGGGAATCAAATATTGGCTTTAGCTAAGCAGTACTATACTCCTCAATACCTTTAGCATAAGCCCTTCCAGACTTTCCTTCACAATATTCAACGGCTATAACTAGTCTTAACTTTTTTTCACTTTTACTACGACCTTGCTCTCCTTTTTGAGGGGTGCCTATTTCAAATTCATCAACGTGTACATCCCTTTCTAAAGGGAATTGTTCACTACTTTGCATAGCTAGTTGTACTTTTTGGCGAAATCCCCATACCGCTTTTTGGTTTACATTAAAATGTTCTGCAAGCCAAATACTATTAGCTCCTTTCTTGCTAATGGTAATTTCATATAGCATTTCAAAGGCTTTATCGATACCAAATTTTAACTTATGGAAAAGAGTTCCAGATCTTGTTGACTTGTCAAAGCCACATTTACTGTATCGTTTACTAAAAGGTTGTTTTCCTTTTATATATTTTTCAGAATTACATCGATTACAGCTGTAACCTGATGACCATTTGAGCTCAGCTAAAAAACGATAACAATCTTCTTGAGTTTGGAATTTATCTTTAAATATCTGCCTATCAAGTTCTTTTAAAATTTTTATCTTATTAGGATTTGTATAGAATTAACAAAACAAAATACTCATATACAATTATTTGAGATCTAAATGGGTAACTCTATTAGTTAATTAAAAAAGTTAATAATTTCTAATGAAACTAAAAATAAGAAGATTAAAATGATAAAAAAAGCACCTTAATTCTAAGATGGTTCAATTTATTGACTGTATTTATAAGAGTCTAATAATTTAGATTGTAAAAGTGCGCTTTTTCTTGTGTTCACTATTATCATAACGCTCTACACATTCATGATATATTTTAATGGCTTCTTTAGCATCTCCCCAACCTCCTGTATCTACTTTTTTCTCTTCTAAATCTTTATATACTTTAAAAAAGTGTTCTATTTCTTTGAGTCTATGTGGGTTTATATCTGAAATATCCATTTTATTACTCCAAATTGGATCTGATACAGGAACACAAATAATTTTTTCATCTGGCCCTTTTTCATCTGTCATATGAAAAACACCAATTGGTCTTACTTCCATTACCACCATTGGGTAAGTTGGTTGATGACCTAGCACTAATATATCTAATGGATCTTTATCTAAAGCTAAAGTTTCTGGAACAAACCCATAATCTCCAGGATACATCATAGATGAAAACAACATACGATCAAAACGAATTTTGTGTAACGTAAAATCATATTCATATTTATTTCTACTTCCTTTAGGTATTTCAATTAACACATCAAATGTTAATGTTTGTTCTTCGCTCATAGTTACTTTTTTTTGGGTTACAAATGTACTGAACCCCTTAAATCTAAACAACAAAATTGGGAGATTTTCTGTCTTTTCAAAAAAGACTAACTATTACTTAACAGATATAAAGTAATTGCTAAAAAAAATACTACAAGATTCGTTATTTTGTAAAGATAACTTTGAAACTGGCTAACTCAAAAATTATACGACTACTAACATCATTCCTCGCACTACCTATCCTTAAAAGTTAAAACACCAAAAAATAATATGGCTTCCGCAAAAAAAACAAACTTAGGGCGCCTAATCTTTTTTGATCCAATTTTATCTAGAAACAAAGATATAGCATGTGCCACATGTCACCATCCATCAAATGGCTATGCAGAGTTTAGAGATCTCTCAATTGGTGTAAACGGAAAAGGTATTGATAGTAAACGTGTGTTTAAAACACCTAACAATATTTCTTTTGTTAAACGAAATGCACATACTGTTTTAAATACCGCTTATAATGATATTGATTCCCTAAACATTTATAAACCTGAACAAGCCCCTATATTTTGGGACAACCCCTTTAATAGTATAAAAAAACAGGCTATTGGACCTATAAAAGCCATGGAAGAAATACTTGGATTAAAATATTCTAAAACCTAAATTTTAATTGAAGTTGTTAATAGATTGAACACCATTCCTGAATACCAAAACTTATTTAAGCAAGTATTTAATGATAGTATTTCTATTGAAAATATAGGTAAGGATATTGCCGCTTACGAAAGAACTTTGATTACCAACAATTCTCGTTTTGACCAACATATGCGAGGTGATTCTATAGCGATTTCCTTAGCCGAAAAAAAAGGATTTAAACTATTTAAAAAAGTAGGTTATATTAATTGCCATAATGTCCCTATGTTTTCAGATTTTAAACCCATACCTTAAGCGTTCCTGAAAACGATAAGTTAACTAAAATTGATAATAGCTTTGGGCAGCAATTTAGATTTAGGACTCCTACACTTCGTAATTTTCGCTTTACAGACCCTTATATGCATAACGGCGCTTTACCAACTTTAGAAAAAGTTGTCGAATTTTATGAAGATTTGAAATTCAAAAAAACTAGAAATCCTGAAGTCGCAATGCATCAAATTGATACGTTAGCATAAAAACCAACTATTGGTATAAAAGATTTTGGACCTATTATTTCATTTTTGAATACTATTAATGATGATAGTTTTGACAAAACTATTCCTGAATCTGTATCAAGTGGATTGATGATTGGTGGGGATATTGAGTAATAAATTGACTTTATAAAAACTTTTAGCTAAGTTCTAAATAAGATATGAAAAACATATATGACGCTCCTATCAAACAGGCTGCTGAAGTAGCCCTTAAAGACTTTTCTCAAAAGTGGGAGAGCAATAGTTGGAGTTTCTTAACCGTGAAAATATTAGATATTATATTCGGATTCGTAATAATTTCAAAGTATTTCTTCCCCATAAAGACAAAGCTATTAAGGTATCTCAATTATTTACTAGATTTAAAACCAATGAGTTCGTACATTATAATAAGATTGTAAAAATCAATGGGAACTTTGCTATTTATCAGGTTGTAAACTCAATAACAAAAAAAGGAAACAAGATTTTTTGATTATAGTATCGTTCAATAAACCCGAAAAAGCGCAAGAAGAG
>CALKXS010000003.1 GCA_938003745.1 uncultured Algibacter sp. | reverse complement strand
GAAATATCTTGTAACTGTTTCTTTAATAGGGCTATTTCTTTTTGTTCATCTGTCAATTTTGGCTTCCCTCGACCTGAAAAACTGTTCTTCCCATAATCTTGCGATTCTTTTCGCCAACGGTGTAATACTGAATATGGAATGTCTAATTCTTCACATATCTGTTTTGTGTTACCTCGGGCATAACTTAATTCTACTGCTTTTTGTTTAAATGATGGACTGTAAGTCTTGTTTCGTTTTTTAATGATTCAAAGTTAATTTTTCTAACTCTAAATCTCGCAACCTTATGTCCAGTCTAATATAGGGAATCCAACTCTAAAGTTATTGTTTTTAGAGGGTTTTATTTTTTGATTTCAGTTTATCGATTTTCTAGATGATATCCTTGATATATGTTACAGATTTCGATTAATTCTTCATTAGATTTTCTGTAACAATTTCGAAGCTTATTGGAAGTTTTAGACCTAAAGAAATATTTTTTTAAATCTTTTGCCGAATTTAAGTTGTTGTCTTTACAAACGTGATATGATCTAACACCAATTTCTTCTTTTCTATATAATTTCGTCTAATGTCATTCTAATCGGAGCAGATTCTTTTAATTCGATTTAGATTATATAAAATACATTTTATTTTTTATTCAGCTTATGGTTTTTCTTAATTTTCTTTCAGAGTTGGCAAGATTAGGTTCTTTTGGTTTTTCAGCTTTGGATTTAAGCATCAGAAAAAACCAAATGCTCCCAATTTACGGCTGGATTCAACTTGTTTACAAGGTTTAGCGTAAGAAAGGTAGGGTAGTGATAAGTGCTTTCGCTTCGGTTTATATTTAGCGACTTTCTAAATAAACACAGACCTTTCGGTTTAGCATAAGTGCCCTATGTTTTTATACATTGTTCTACACAGTAATTTTATATTGTTTTAATTGTTCCATCAAATTCCGTTTTTTATTTTTTCCATTTGAGTAAACTTAATTTAGGTTTTAAGTAGGTATTCTATACAATCAATTCAGCGTTTTCTTTGTGAAATTCAGACTGTTTAAATTGTAATTCATTATGAGTTAGTTGCAATGCTGTATAGGGTAATGTTGCGCAGTCTTAGTTAATAATATATTTTTTTATTTATTATTTTAACTACGTTTTTAGCATCCATTTTCTTTATGGTTCTAATAGTAGATTCAATACTTAAACCAAGTAAGCCTGCTATATGTTTTCTAGTAAAATCAACCTTCAAACCAAAAGGAACAGTGTTTTCATGAATCTCGTATTTTAAGTACTTTAGCAGGGTTATTATAGCTTTTTCTGCAGAGTTTGATGTGATACCATTTGCAATAGTTGCTTTATAATAAAGTTTATTCGAAATCATTTTTGTAAAAACGTAATGTGTCTCGTTATTATTTAATAAGAGTTCTTTAAAAGCTTCTTTTTTTAATCTATAAATATTCGAAGAACTTAAACATATTGCATTTGCTGGGTATTTTGAATCAATCAATAATGGAGGTTCTCCAAAGCTTTTATTTTTACCAAAAATGCCTTGAATAAATTCATTACCACTTTCGTTGTAATAATTCATTTTTACACCACCATTGATAATTTGAAAATAGTAGCTAGCATTATTTCCTTTTTCAAAGATATAATCACCTTTAGAAAAGTGAATAATTTCAGCACCATATTTATTTAATATCGCTTCTTTTATCATGTGATTTGAATCATATAAAATTACTATTTACCTAAGGTACCTTTACAGTCACAAAAGTATTAAAAGTGGATAGAATATTTATAAGTTTAATAAATTATATAGTTACAATACTTTGTTTTTTTTGCATCTTTTTTTTGCATCGATTTTTATTTGAAGAAGCCGAATCTACTTTTGTTATTGCCGCATTTGGAGCATCAGCGGTTTTAGTTTTTTCTATTAGAACAGAAGAAGATTCATTTTTAAAAATTTCTTTAAGTTCTGTAGTTGCAGCATTGATAGGTGTGTTTTTTGAACAACTTAATTTAGAGTTCGTTTTTAAAGTTTCGCTAACAATTAGCTTATGTATTTTATTAATGAACTTTTTTAATAGTAAGTATCCACCAGCAGGTGCTATTGCTATTATTCCATTGTTACCAAATAATGAAATACAAAGTTTAGGGTATTTCTATGCCCTTTATCCTACGTTAACAGGGTTGGTAATTATTTACTCATTTTCAAAAATTAAAAAAAAATTAAATACAATATATTATGGCAAATAAAAAAACAATTGAAATAGTAAAATCTACAGCCCCTGTTCTAGAACAACATGGAGAAGCAATTACAAGAGTGTTTTATGAATTATTATTTGAAAATCATCCAGAATTAAAGGATATATTTAATATGACAAATCAAAAGAAAGGAGTGCAACAAATAGCCTTAGCAAATGCTGTTTTTAAGTACGCCTGTCATATTGATAAATTAGAAATGATGGGAGATGCTGTTGAAACGATTGCACAAAAACATACTAGTTTATCTGTACCTAAAGAGGCATATCCTATTGTAGGAGAAAATCTTTTAAAAGCGATTAAAGTAGTTTTAGGAGATGCTGCAACACCAGACATTATGAATGCATGGGAAGAGGCTTATGAGGACTTAGCTGTTATTTTTGTAGGTAAAGAGGAAGGTATATATGTTGAGAGAGAAAAAAATAAAGGTGGCTTTAGAGGTAAAAAAGAGTTTGAAATTATAGAAAAAGTAAAAGAGAGTAATGTTGTTACTTCCTTTTATTTGAAAAGAGAAGATGGAGATGTATTACCTAATTTTATTGCTGGACAATATGTTGCGGTAACGGTGTCAATACCTAATACAAGTCATAAACACACAAGGACTTACAGCTTGTCGGACTCTAATAATAAAGACTATTTAAGAATTAGTGTTAAAAAAGAAGCTGGAAATCCAGACGGAATTGTTTCTAATTTTTTACATTCTGATAAGGTTGTTGGAGATACATTGACTCTAGGGATGCCTTCGGGAGAGTTTGTTTTAAAAGAAAGTAAGAGACCTTTGGTTTTATTAAGTGGAGGTATAGGTATAACACCTATATTAAGTATGTTTAAAGAGGCTATAAAAAATAATTCTAAAGACGTTATTTTTATTCAATGTGCTTTAAATAGTAATACGATAGCTTTTAAAGATGAAATTAATAAGTTATTGAATGAAAAGTCTAAATCGGTGATTGTTTATAGCACACCTCTAAATAATGATGTTTTAGGGGAAAACTATGATTATAAAGGCTTTTTGACAAAGAACATATTGGAAGATCTAAATATAACCAATGAAAGTGATTTTTATTTTTGTGGTCCAACACCTTTTATGGCTAATTTGTTATCTGTTTTAGGAGATTTAAAAGTAAAAGAAGAACATATAAATTATGAATTTTTTGGTCCTGTTGAAGAGTTAACTTTAGCTATCTAAAAATCGGCATAATTTTTATTAAAGATTTGCTCTTTTTTTATATGGTTTATTACGTGTTTAAAAGCACCTAATTTAGCAAATAAATCCTGAATAGAAAACCCACTAGGATTTTCTATTCGGGATTTAACTAGTAATTATTTTTATACAATGTTAGCTTTCGTTGTCTGTCCTGCGTTGGACTTACTATATTAGACTGGACATAAAGTTGCGAGAATTGTTGTTACATAATTTAACTTTGAATTATGAAAAGAGCACACAGAAATTACAGTTTAGAATTTAAGAAAAAGGCAGTAGAATTAAGCTATATACGAGTTGGCCATCCCCCGTTTTTTAAGAAAACTCAAGTGTGAGTTGTTTTTGATCAATTGGTAGTTCTGATTTTTGTTTTTTCCATCTATTCCTAGTTGGCATTAGCAGTATTGCTACAATTTTACTCACTTTATAGTATATAAAATTGGTTAGTTCTC
>CALKXS010000002.1 GCA_938003745.1 uncultured Algibacter sp. | reverse complement strand
AGGCTGATGCAAATATATTAGCGGATGGGTGGAGTGGCTATAAACCATTAACAGAAGATTTTCCTAATCTAAAACAGACCCTATCTAATCAAGGGAAGAACTTTAAAATGTTACATATTCAAATCCGAAATTTCAAAAATTGGCTTAGAGGCGTGCATTCATATTGTAATAGAGAACATCTTCAAAAATATATTGACGAATATTTTTTTAGATTCAATAGAAGAAATCATAGAACTTCCATTCTAGATAAAATAATTGAGCGATTTGTCTTGAAAAAGCCCATTACATTCAAGCAAATTCAACTAAACGAGATCTAAATGAGTAACCCTATTAGAAATATTAAAAGAAGAAGATGCTAATGAACCTAAGAAATATTTTCTAATACCTTTTACTGAAGGTTTATGGTTGACAAGGGTATTTGGTTTCGAGAAGTAGTGTTTAAATATGCAAAAGATAAGTGTTTATATTTCAAAAGCTAATGGTTTAAAAATTCATAAAAAACAGCATACGAATTTTAAATTAGGATATATATTTATAGAGAAAATAAATAATATTGATGAAATGAAAGGGGGATTGATATATAAACCGACTATTCATTTTGTACATGAATTAATGAGTTATTTATTTTTAATTAAAAAAGAACAGTTTTATTTTAGTGATGAAAGTCTTGAAATTATAAATAGAGATATTGAGAGTTATACTAAATTTTATTTATATAAATTTTAAATATAATTGTATAAAAATTCTTTCTGCATGCGAAATGGCGCGAAAAAGTTAAAACAAAATTCAATAAAACAACATTAGCGGATAAATGCAAAAGCTATAGTGATGGCATACTTTTTTTGTGCTAATTAAATATGTTTTTGAAATACTCAATGAGATACAGAAACAAGTTCAGCACAAGAAAGATATAGCATATAGCGCAGTGGATTGCCATTTGCTCAAATACTTGAACTATTTGTAAACTGATGTCCAGCAAACTTTTCTAAAACTTCATTGAAAGTAGCAAATACATCTTCAGAATGATCGCTAGTTACCATTTT
The DNA here is from genome assembly GCA_938003745.1 of uncultured Algibacter sp. Taxonomy (GTDB): domain Bacteria; phylum Bacteroidota; class Bacteroidia; order Flavobacteriales; family Flavobacteriaceae; genus Postechiella. The sequence continues at coordinate 3,106 of CALKXS010000002.1, read as the reverse complement.
CATACGGTATTCTTTAAAATGTGGAATCCCTTTAAAGTAGTTGGTGTAATGCCTTCGAGTTTCAAAAACACCTAAAATTTCTCCTTTCCAATCTATAGACATCTGCAAATGTCTGCGAGCCGCTTCTACGCGTTCTTCTAAAGAAATAGGAGCTAAGTGTTCTCCAGTTTTAAAGAAGTGCTTTACCTGTTTAAAAAACCATGGGTTACCTATACTTGCACGACCAATCATACAGCCATCTAGTCCGTAATCGTCACGCATTTCCATAGCGCGCTCAGGAGATGTTACATCTCCGTTACCAAATATTGGAATATGCATTCGCGGATTATTTTTTACCTCGGCAATAGGTTTCCAATCGGCATCACCTTTATACATTTGCGCACGTGTACGCCCATGAATAGAGATAGCTTTACAGCCTATATCTTGCAAACGTTCGGCGACTTCAAGAATTCGAATAGAATCATGATCCCAACCTAAGCGTGTTTTAACAGTAACAGGAATATCAGTACGTTTTACCATTTCAGCGGTAAGTTGCTCCATCAAACAAATATCTTTTAAGATACCCGCTCCTGCACCTTTACTTACTACTTTTTTTACAGGGCAACCAAAGTTAATATCAATAATATCTGGTTTAGACTCGGCTACAATATCAATAGTTTGTAGCATGCTATCTAAATTAGCTCCAAATATTTGAATACCAACAGGACGCTCTTTTTCGTAAATATCCAGTTTCATAACGCTTTTTGCGGCGTTACGTATTAGACCTTCGCTAGATACAAATTCGGTGTAAACAACGTCTGCACCTTGTTCTTTACAAAGGGCGCGAAATGGAGGGTCGCTAACATCTTCCATAGGGGCTAAAAGCAATGGAAAATCTGGAAGTTCTATGTTATCTATTTTTACCAAATCTTTAAAATTTATGTAAAAATAAAGTTTTTATTACTTACTTACTAGACTAGTAAGTAAATAAAGATAACACATTGTTAATACCAAATATGTATATTTAACATCTAAATCTAAAAAACCATGAAAAAGCACCTATACCTTTTATTTACGTTATACTTATTTCTACTTAATTGTAGTGTAATAGACGAGCTTACAAAGTTTGATATTGATTACGAAATATCATATACCATACCACCAGTAACTATTATTAACGAGCCTGTTAGTTTAAATACACCAGATATTGAAACCGAAAATGAAGCGACCTACGAAAACAATAACACCAACAAAAACTCGGTTGAAAGTATTCGATTAAAAAGCATAACATTAGATATAGCATCGCCTAACACTGCTAATTTTAATTTTTTAAAAGAAATTTATATTTATATTAAAACAGAAAACCAAGAGGAAATAGAAATTGCCAACTTAGAAGATTTAGAAAATACAGATACTACTTTTTTAGAATTAGACACCTTAAATAAAGAACTGGAAAAGTATGTTAAAGATGATACATTTACTTTGCGTATTAGAGCCATAGCAGACGAAACCACTGAAGAAGAAATTGAAATAAGTATAAAAAGTGTTTTTGTTGTTGATGCTAAAATTTTGGGTATTTAATGAAATACAAATGATAGTGGAATATCTATCTTTAATAGGACAAAAAAATACAGTCTATAATCTTAGATTTGAATTATGGCAAAAAAGTATGAAGATGAATAAAAGGCGGTAAGCATCTTCTCCATGAGCGACAAGTGAGATATAAATTTATTTTATCAAATAAAGATTAGTTTTCAGGCGGGAGGATGTGAAAATAAGTAATAGTACGTTTTGTAATTGTTTAAAAACAAAAGATATAAATAGAAAAAGGGAGGGTTTAAAACATTTAAAAAATAGAATTACTGCTATTTTTAAACAGAGTAATCATATTTATGGTAGTCAACGTATCCAAAAATTTCTCGAAAGGGAAAACATTTATTATAGTCGTTCTTACATATCGTTTTTAATGAAGAAATTAGGTTTGAAAAGTGTGTTGATAAAAAAGTATGTAATTACTACTGATTCAAATCATTCCTATTAAATTCCTAAAAATATTTTAAATAGAGAGTTTATAAGTACTCAATTAGCAGAAAAATGGGTTTCTTATATTACCTATATACGAATGGGGAAGAAATGGTATTATTTTACTGTGGTTTTAGATTTGGCAGATAGAAAATTGATTGATTGGACTTTAAGTGATGATATGACTACTGAAAATACGATTTATAAAACATGGTTATTAGCAAAGAAAAGAAGAGCAATTACAGAACATCATATTTTTTCATTCAGATAGAGGAGTTCAATACGCATTCACTATAATGAAAAACTTATTAGGAAGCAATTTAAAGGCAACCCAATCTATGAGTAGAAAAGGGAATTGTTGGGATAATGCAATAGCGGAATCTTTCTTTAAAACTCTAAAGTATGAATGTGTTTACAGATATAAGTTCAAATCATTTTTTGACGCTCATTATGTAATTAATCACTATATAAAATGGTATAACATCAAAAGATTGCATTCTGCTTTAGGGTATAAAACTCTTTTAGAAATAGAACAAGAATATTTAAATATTAAAAATAAAAAAATGACTTAAAAATTTTGTCTTAAATTTATTAGGCAGTCCAGCAAGTATATTCCGATTTTATAGCACCAAACAAAAGCAATCATTACCAGTAATGATCAATTTTTCTATTCTTTCGATATCTTGTAAATGTGTTTTTTCAATATCAAAACCACTAGATGTCATGGCTTTAAAACACATTTCAATTTGCCAGCGTTGTTTGTATTCTTCTTGCGCTTTTTTAGGTTTATTGAATGATACTATAATCAAAAAATCTTGTTTCCTTTTTTTTGTTATTGAGTTTACAATCTGATAAATAGCAAAGTTGTCCATTGATTTTTATAATCTTATTATAAGGTACGAACTCATTGGTTTTAAATCTAGTAAACAAGTGAGATGCCTTAATAATTTTGTCTTTATGGGGAATAAATACTTTGAAATTATTACGAATCCGAATATAATATCTAATATTTTCACGGTTAAGAAACACCAACCATTGCTCTCCCGCAAATTCTCTATCTGCTACTACTGATTCAATAACTTGTTTTCCAAAAAGGCAAATAAAC
>CALKXS010000001.1 GCA_938003745.1 uncultured Algibacter sp. | reverse complement strand
AGTATGAGTTTACCTTGCTTGGGAAGTAGGTTGAAAACAAGACGAGCAATAAGGTCTGCATCTAAACTGTAATTAGCAATAAAGCGCTGTATGCGTCTTAAAGAGGATTCACAGCTAGATTCGGTATCAAAAGCATTAGCTAGCTTTTCAAAAGTAACTGTTTGTACTTTGCATAGGGCGATTACAAAATGTGAAATCAGTTTTAATCGCGCTAAATTTATTTTTCCTTGTAAATGAGTGTTAAGGGTACGAGTTAATTCACTATTTTTAGTGATAACATTGGTTTTCTTCATTAGAGATATAAGTCAGAATTATTTATCTAACATGCTGAAAATAAATGTTTAATGCTAATGTTTAATCTATTGAAAATCAATAGGTTGTATTTTTGTCATGTACTAAGGAATTTTTTATAATTACTGCGTTTCTACAGGTTCTAAACATAATATCATCTATTGCTAAATCATTACCATAATCACCTATTCCACTATTACGCATTTTTAAAATCACAGATGTTTGACCTAGTTCAGTTTGAAAGACTAAGCCATATTGCTCCCAATTAGGAGCGCTTGACGCTTGTATATTTCCTGTATTTCCGCTTTTTAGCATTCTGGCTCCTGTGCTATCCCAAATTTCGAATGTTACATTTATAGGTTTTCCTTTTTTATTTGAACCGCGTAGTCTATGATAAGAAGGAAGTAAATTGATTAACCAAGATGAAAATTCATATGTTGTGTTTTCACATAAGCTAGAAACTGGAATTTTAAAAAACTCACCCGCAACATAGCTTGCATTTACAAGTAAAAACCTACCCTTAGCATCACTTGGTGTATGGTCATTAATTACAAACCACCCATACCAATTTGAATTATTGGTTACCTGATAATCACCATCTACGGGCAACCCTCTCTTGTATTTGTATGTCGTACTACCAGAAGGAATTTGCGCATATCTTTGTCCTGCTCTAAAATATTCAAGAAATATTGGATCTCCAGAATTACCAATACAAAAACCTAATTGAGCATGTGATTTTAAACCAATAAGAAAGATTAAAAGTATTAATATGCAATGGTTATTTTTAATAGCTTATCATTTTAATTATTCTCTACAAATATTAAACAATACATAAGTAGCACAAATATTACTATTGTTACAAAATACGCTATAATATTAAAACAAGTTTAGTTTAACATAGAACATTTAAATATTACATAAAAGGAATACTTTCGTAGATTATAGATTGTAAGACATAAGTAAGCTTTTCACCTTTTTAAAAAAGGCAGTGAGTAGTAATATGTTTATATCTATTGAGCTTCTTAATTTAAAATTGAAGCTAACGAATTAAGTGCCTCAATTATACTATCCTTCAAAATACTTTTAAAAACTAATTCCTTTTATCTTTTTATAATCTAAAATAGCCTTACTATCTGACAGCAAAGACACATAATAACACACACTAGATAAACGGTTATACAAACTAGCATCGTTAACCTTTATGGTTTTTGGCAAGCCTTTTAAAATCAGTTTATCGTAATTGGAAGCGGTATTATTAAAGCAATTATTTATAGCTTGAGTATACGTGCTTAACAAAGTATTAATAACGCCGTAACCTGCAATCTCTTTATCAACCACCTCTGTAGATTGATAAATATTTTCTATACTTATTTTAATGATGTCCTTAATTTGTGCTTCGTATTTACTTTTATCTAAAAGTGCACAATCAAATTCACCATTAAGAATTACCTCTTCATATGTCATGAAAAGATCTACAGCTTCGTTTATTAGGGTACCTATGGCTAATGCACGTAAATACCCTATACGATCTTGTTTTGTTGAAAGCGCATAATAATTTTCAGGCTTAATAGTGTTTCTTATAATTTTTGATAAGTATTCTAATGCAAATTCTTCTTGAATAAGTCCTAGATTAATACCATCTTCAAAATCTATAATAGTATAGCAAATATCATCTGCAGCTTCTACTAAATAAGTCAATGGATGTCTTGCATAACTTAGATTTTTATCACTACGCTTTTTTAAACCAAGCTCGTTTGCTACATCTTGAAAAGCTTCTTTTTCAGACTGGAAAAAACCATATTTCTTATCGGCTATATGTTTTGTTGGCTTTTTAGGTAAAGATTCTTTTGGGTATTTTGTAAAAGCACCAAGCGTGGCATAACTTAAACGTAAACCACCATCTCGTCCTGCTCTACTTTCAGTTAGAATTTTAAACCCGTTTGCATTACCTTCAAAATCACATAAATCTTGATATTCTTTATCTGTTAATTCCCCTTTAAATTCTTGACCCATTCCTGTTTTAAAGAACTCACCTATAGATTTTTCGCCCGAATGTCCAAAAGGTGGATTTCCTATATCATGCGCTAAAGCCGCTGCAGCTACAATAGCCCCAAAATCATTAGCTTGATAACCATGAACATTTTGCAAATGAGGATGCTTTTCTAATAATTTTTGACCTACTCTTCTACCAAGAGAACGACCAACAACACTTACTTCCAAACTATGTGTTAAACGGGTGTGTACAAAATCGGTTTCCGATAATGGGATAACTTGTGTTTTGTCTTGAAGACTTCTAAACTCAGAAGAAAAGATAATACGATCATAATCAACCTCAAACCCCAAACGGGTTTCGTCTTCTTCTTTTCTTAATCGTTTATTGGTGTCGCCAGAGCGTTTTAAGGATAGTAATTGTTCCCAGTTCATAGTAAAAAAATAAGTGTTTGCAATATACTTAATAATGTATAGTTGCAAACACCAATTTTAAATAAAACTTTATGAAATTTATGCCTTTTCTATGTGATCTTTTGCGTGTTCTTTCACCCAAGCTTCGCAATGTGAAAAATCATCAAAAATTTGTTCTTCGGAAATAAAATCTGGAATAATATCAATACGCTCCATCATATATCTTGGTTGTCTTAACAAACCAACAAAAACTACTTTTATATTTTTAGTTTTTAAGTCTAGAAGCATATCTTCCATAGCATATAAACCCGATTGATCCATATACTGCATTCGCCCAAAGCGCATAATAACCATGGCCGCCGATTCTGGAATTTGCGCTGCTAATTGTTGAAAATCACTAGTAGATCCAAAAAACAATGGTCCTTTAATATGTTTAATAAATACTTCACTTTTTAAACTTTCAGGGAAATTTGTTTCATCTGCCCAAACGCGTTCTTTTAATGTTGTAACATCTGAACGTTCTGCAGTTAAATCACCTATTTTTTTCATAAACATTAAACAAGCAATAATCAATCCAATACCTACGGCATAAATTAAATCCCAAAAGGTTGACAAACCTAATACAACCAACATTATTAGAACTTCTGAACTTAATTTTAAAGGCCCTATTTTAATGTCTTTAGGCAAACTAGGAATGGCTTTTAAGCCTTTATAATCCATAACACCTATACCAACAGTAATAAGTATTCCTGCTAAAACTGCAGCAGGAATTCTAGAGGCTACTGGTCCCAACCCTAGCATAATTACTAAAAGCATAACCCCTGCTATCATCCCTGATAATTTGTTTTTCCCTCCAGAGTTAATATTTACTACAGTACGTATTGTTGCTCCTGCTCCTGGTATACCTCCAAAAATTGCAGCAATACTATTACCTATACCTTGCCCAACCAACTCTTTATTGGGTTTATGCTTAGTCTTCGTCATATTATCAGCAACTACACTTGTAAGTAGCGAATCAATAGCTCCTAAAAGCGCCAATGTTAACGCTGTAAAAACATATGGAGTGATACTACTTAAGTTAAAACCTGTAACAATTTCTAGATTAGGCATAGGTAACCCGTTAGGAATTTCTTCAATAGTTTTATAATCTAATCTAAAACCAACGGCAATACCAGACATAACCACTAAAGCTACTAACGTACTTGGCACCACTTTAGTAATCCGTTTGAAACCATAAATAATAAAAACAGTACCTAAGGCTAATATTAATTCTAACCAATTAATATTTTGTAACGCTCTTGGTAAGACTTTTAAAGCACCAATAACGCCAGAAGCATCTTTTTTTGCTAATGTCTTAGATTCTTTTAAGATGTCTTCTTGTGATATATGTTGTGCTCTAGTTATAGTTTCTTTAAGATTTTCAAGAACCAAGACACCTTCTCCTGCCTCTTCTTTTAATATGTTTTCTAAAATAACTTCTTGAGCTTGAGGTTTAAATTGATTAACAAAATCAGAATCTTCTTTTGGATAATACCCTAAAGATGGAAGTATTTGAGTTAGTAAAATAATAACCCCAATTGCCGTCATAAAACCAGAAACTACAGGATATGGAATATACCTAATATACTTACCCAAACCTAAAACACCTAAACCAACTTGCATTAAACCTGCTAATAAAAATACGGTTAAAATGATTGGTAACGCTTTAGTTACATCACCATCATTAGTAGCTATTATACTAGCAATAACTACCATACTTACTGCTGTCATTGGAGCTGTAGGCCCAGAAATCTGAGTGCTTGTTCCTCCAAAAAGCGATGCGAAAAAGCTGATAAAAATAGCACCATACAATCCGGCAGTGGGTCCTAATCCTGAAGAAACCCCAAATGCCAAAGCCAATGGTAAGGCCACAATTCCAGCAGTAATACCTCCAAAGGCATCTCCTTTAATATTTGAAAACAAATTCTTCATAAATTACTAACATTACTTAAACTACAAGTTAATTGACATTTGATCAAGAAAAAACCAACACTAAAAAGTATTGATCTTTTTAACAATCTATTAAGAGATTTTAAAATGTTACAAAAGTTATAATGTTTAATTGGTCTCTACTTGTTGATTCAAAAAGCTGACTCATATAGCCTGCTTCAATTCTTATTTTATCATTTAAGTGATATCCTAAACCTCCATAAACTCTATTTCTATCAAACACAGAAGATTTTGTATTTAAAAATATCTCATTATACGCTGAAGCATAAAACGTTTTTTTAGAAGCTTCTTTTTTATAAAAAGGTATGTTAATCCCTAAAAAATAACGCAATCTCATTTTAAAATCTGATTCGACAAAACGTTGCTCAAATCTGTATCTATGATTTAATTTAACACGTCCTATATTCTGTTTTGATGTAAATTGTTGAAATATACGATGCTCATTTACAGATATCTTTTCATCTGAATTACCAATATAATTTTCAGATAAAATGTATCCATAACCTAATAAAATATTGTTCTTATTTTCATTAAACGTATATCCCAACCCTGTTCTTAATAGTAATTGCTCTAAATCTCCAATGGCATCATAATTTCTGTATTGAACTTCATTATGAATATTCCACTTATTATTTAGTTTTTTATTTCCAATGTAAATTAACCAATTACCAAAATCACTGCTTTGTGACTGACTGAAAATAGGTAGCATTAGCCCTAAAACTAATGCTGCCAGACTTAGATTTTTCATATATTAATAGAAATCTACAGCACCAGTATGAATATCATACATAGCACCAACTATTTTAATCTCTCCGTTATTTTCCATTTCTGCTAGCACAGGACTTTCCTCCTTAATTCTTTCAATTGTTAGTAAAACATTTTTAGCTGAAACATTATCAACAAATTCTAAGTTTTTAGAATTTCTTAAACTTGTATCTTCTGGAGAAGCAACAGCATTCACTGCTGGTTTAATTTTACTTAACATAGCAGTAAGGTTTCCAAGTTTAGCATCATCACAAGCTCCTTTTATTGCTCCACAACTTGTATGTCCTAAAACAACAATAACTTTTGTTCCCGCTAGCTTGCAACCAAATTCCATGCTTCCTAAAATATCTTCGTTTACAAAGTTTCCAGCAATACGTACGCTAAATATATCACCTAAACCTTGATCGAATACTAACTCTGCTGATACTCTTGAATCTATACAACTTAATATGGTTGCAAATGGGAATTGACCAGAACTCGTATCATTAACTTGTTCTAATAAATTTCTGTTTGCCTTTAAATTTTGTTGAAATCTTACATTACCCTCTTTTAAAAAAGCAATTGACTTCTCTGGAGTCATAGTTGCTTGCGTTTCTTTTGTATGTGCTTTCATTGTATTATTGTTTTTTTATTTATATTATTTAACCATCTTATAAACAGTTTTTATCCTGTAATTAAAAGAGGTGTTGTACACTTATTAATCATATATTCAATTTCTTTCTTCTTTATCAATCTACCATTAATAGTATCTTTCCTATGTATACAAAATAAATTGACATTACTTTTAGGTAAAGATTCTACCATTTTTTTTAGTGTATCATCTTGTGTTTCAAAAGTGTATTTAACAACCTGATCTTTGACTAATTGATCTTCTAACTCAGAAGAGTTATCTAAACTATTAAAAACACCCAAGACTAATTCTCCATCTAAACTCAATGTATTTTCTTCTGAAGTAATAAAAATAGCTCCTGAATACTTTTTCAATACAAAACGTGTAATCTTGTCTCCTACTAAACCTAAAGCCTTTAACCTTCTTTTTCCTAAAATGATAACATCTGGCTTATTCTTTTCAATATAGGCTTCAATTTCATTTTTTATATTTCCAAAGGCAAAACTATAAGTTACATTAACATCTTTTGAAATAGAAGACGTTAAGTCACTTAATTGCTTTTCCGTAAGCTTATGCTCTTCTTTTATACTACGAATTGCATTAAGTTGGTTATCATCTCTAACAATATCCGCAGGCTTTTTAACATGAAAAAAATCAAGATTGCCATTTACGCGTTTAGCAAAATTTACGGTGCTATTTATTAAACTTTCTGAAGATATTTTTAAATCAGAAAGCACCAATATTTTACATCTCTTAGTATCCATAAGCCTATTAAATTTTATGCTATTTTGGGTCTTAATTTGAAAAACTCTATATAACTAGGAGGGTTTTTAACTACGCCACGTTCGGAAACTAATTTTATATCGATGTTACGTTCCTTGGCTTTAAAAGCAAAATCGTCTAAAATTTCGATAATGTCATTATCTAAATATCTTGTTTTTCTAACATCTAATTCTAAAAACGAGTCTCTAGGTAACTTATCTAATTCTTTTAAAATAGCTCCTTTGTTAAAGAAAGTTACTTCCTCTGCTAATGTCATTTTTATTTTTCCATCATCAACATCTTCTCCTTCTTTGTGTAAAAAATGTGAGTTTTGGTAACTTTTAATAAGCGTAATTACGATACCAGCAACAAGACCAACACCTATACCAATTAACAAACTATATTGCACAAGAATAACCGTAACTAGAAAAGGAACATACTGCTTCCATCCTAGATTAAACATTTTTTTAAAAGTAGCAGGATTAGCTAATTTATAACCAACTATTAAAAGAATAGATGCTAAAACTGCAAATGGTATTTTATTTAAAATATTTGGTATTAAAACAACAGATATTAATAATAAAAAACCGTGAATTATAGCTGACAATTTTGTTTTTCCTCCTGATTGTATATTAGCAGAACTACGAACAATAACTTGAGTTATTGGCAATCCACCAACAAGTCCAGACAAAATATTACCAGCACCTTGAGCGAATAGCTCTCTATTTGTTGGCGTTACTCTTTTTAAAGGATCTATTTTATCTGTAGCTTCAACACACAATAAAGTCTCTAAACTGGCAACCAAAGCAATCGTAAACCCTGTAACAATAACATCTATATTACTAATTGCTGAAAATTCAGGAAATCTAAATTGACCTATAAAAGAATCAAAATTTTCAGGAATGGGAACTTTAACTAAATGGTCTGAAGAAATACCAAGTGAAGTATCTTTAGTAACTATATAATATAGTATTCCAATAACCACTGCCACAAATGGCCCTTGAATAAGAGTGAATATTTTTGCTTTTTTAGCCAATACACTAGACCAAAAAACCATTAAAGCCAAAGAAAAAACAGCTATTAATGTAGCTCCTAAGCTAATATTACCTAATGCGGTTCCAATTTCTGAAAACGTATTACTTCCATCTATTTGAAAAAATGAAAAATCACCTTCAGGATCTGCATCATAACCGAAGAAATGCGGAATCTGTTTTATAATAATAATAATACCTATACCTACCAGCATACCTTTAATTACAGAAGAAGGAAAATAATAACCAATAACTCCCAATCTTAAAACTCCAAATAAGACTTGTATAACACCACCAAGTACTACGGCTAATAAAAAATTCTCATAACTACCAAGCGCGGTTATCGCTGTCATTACAATTGCAGCCAAACCAGCTGCAGGACCACTAACTCCAATTTGAGAGCCACTTAAAAACCCTACAACTACACCTCCAATAATACCAGCAATCATTCCTGCAAAAGGAGGTGCTCCACTGGCCAAAGCAATACCTAAACATAAGGGTAACGCAACAAAAAATACAACTATACTCGCTGGTAAATCATTCTTAATATTTTTAAACATATACATAATTTGTCCTTTTGGATAATTAAACCAAAAAGCTGTTAATACTAATTTATTTATTCCAAAAAATGGAACTTAAAACCTAAATTATAATATATGTAATTGTGGGGGTGAAAAAATTAAATTCAAGTGAGGTTTAGAGTATTCTTTTAAAAAATATTCTAAATTATTTTGAGCTTTAAATAAAACAAAATCTGTTTCAAGAAGGTTTAATTCTAAAAACACAACTTCTTTTTCTTTATTTTTTTCGCTTTTTTCATTTCCTTCTTCCTCTTCTTCCGCGGAAGCGTAAAGACAAGACACATCAATAGTATCATCTATTAACATCACCACTGTCGGTGCAGCTACCAAGGCAACAAATAAAACTGATAATAAAACAGAAAAAATACGTCTTGACATTTATTTTTTTTAGAGATAAGATACAAATATAGCATTCTTGAGTAAAAACCTGTTAAAGAAAACCTAAAATTAACCTAGAGTTATGTTAAGTCAATATTACCTACAAACGTAAAAATCTATTTCTAGATAACATTTTATAAACCTTTTAATCATTATTTTTTAATCTTTACATAACCTCTTAATTATCTATATGTTTTTTATTTGTATTCAGAAATCACAATACAAATAATGAAAAATATAATTTTAACTATAGCGATATTTATATCTGTATATTCTTTTTCTCAAAGCAATAATTCTATAAGTGGAAAATTAACAGATACTGAATCTAATAGTGTTCCTCTAGTTTTTGCAAATGTTATTATAAAGGAGACAGGCGCAAAAACTACAACTAATGAAAAGGGACTTTATAAATTTGAAAACTTAAAAGAAGGAAGCTACACATTAACATATAATTTTACAGGATACGAAACTAAAGAAATAAATATAGAGGTTGTTTCAGGCACATCAAAACATATTAATCTAGCATTACAAGCTAGCACTTTGTCTTTAGATGATTTAATGTTAGTTATGGCTAGCGTCGATAATAAAACAACTACTACCAAAACCAGTAATTAGGATTTTTAATATAGTATAAATCTATTTAAAAAGCGACTTTATCAAATTTGATAAAGTCGCTTTTTATTTATAATAAACTCATTGTTAATTCAATCACTTCACTATACAAAATCCAATGTTAATTTATTGTAATCAAAACAAAATAAAATACACTTCTCATTAACATAAAACTAACGTTTCTATGATTATTGTTTAACCTACAGGTAACATAAATTTTACGTTCTCATGCTTTCTTTGCATAATAAAACTAATAGAAATAATGAAAAAAACAACACTATTATTAGTGCTAATTATGTCGACAATAACATATGCGCAGAACACAGGTTCTGTAGCTGGTAAGTTAACAGACAAAGAATACAATGATGAACCTCTCGCGTTTGCTAACATACTAATAAAAGGAACTACAAAAGGAACAACTTCAGGTTTTGATGGCATATATACTTTTAACGATTTAGAAGCTGGAACACATACATTAATTTTTAGTTTTGTTGGTTATGAAACTCAAGAAATTCCCGTTACAGTAGTTGCAGAGAAAGCTATAGAATTAAATGTTCCCATGTCTGCAAGTGCTGCTTCTTTAAATGAGGTTATTATTACCACAACCACTACTAGAGAAAGTGAAACAGCTTTATTATTAGAACAGAAAAAATCTGTTGAAATAAAAACAGCTATTGGGTCGCAAGAACTTAGTAAAAAAGCCGTTTCTAACGCAGCTGGCGCCACACTTAAAGTTACTGGAGTAAACAAAAAAGAAGGATCAAGCAAAATCTACGTAAGAGGTTTAGGAGACAGATATAACACAACAACATTAAATGGACTGCCTTTACCGTCTAACGACCCAAGAAACAAAAACATTGATTTATCCTTATTCGGGTCAGACATTATTCAAAATATTGGTATAGGAAAAGCCTTTTCCTCATACATGTCTTTAGACCTTGCAGGAGCAAACATAGATATTCAAAGTAAAGAAACTACTAAAAAATCACTATTTAAAGTATCCTTTTCTACAGGAGCTAACACTCAAACTACTTTTAAAGATTTTAAAGAAATTGATGGAGCTAATTGGTTTGGTGTTAACTCTAACACAAAACATGATGTAAGAAGCTTGAAAACTTATAGTTTTGAAAACGGATATTCTCCAGACTCAGGAAAAGCAAATCCAAACTTAGGACTTTCTCTAAATTATGGCAAGAAATTTACTTTATCAGACGAAAGCAATATAAGTATTTTCTTGGTTGGAACTTTTAGCAATAAATATAGTTACCAAGACGGAATATCAGATAATATTGCAGCTGTACTCACTGATGGAAGCTTAAACGTTGGTGAAAAATATAATACTGAAACATATAATTACAGTGCTTCGAAAATGTTAATGAATAATGTTGCTTATAAAATTAACAACAATCATAAATTAAAGTTCAATCATTTATTTATTCACTCTAATTCTCAAAGAATTCAAGATTTCGTTGGAACAAATCCTAATGTAGGCAGAGATCTAGATGATAATAGATTAATAAATAAATTGTTTCAAACAGAGACTCAAAATAGACTTTTTGTAAATCAATTAATTTCTGAAAACAAATTTGGAGAATCTATAGATGTAAATGCAGGTCTTAGTTATAATGCCATTTATAATGACGAACCAGATAGAAGAAAAAATACTTTTATTATAAATAATGATACTAATACAACTAGAATTTCTCAAAACGCCGTAAGAGACAACAGTAGGTTTTATGGGAATTTATTTGAAAATGTTATTGCAGGAAATATAAATGCTATAAAATATTTTGGTGAACGTTATGAGAATAAAGGAAAAATAACTCTTGGTTATGATGGAAGTATAACAAATAGAAAGTTTGATGCAATGTATTTTGATCATAACTTTTCTAACCCAATAAATACCTTTATAGATATAAACAACTTTAATTCTAATTTTAGTCAAGAAAGTCTAGACAATGGTCTTTTTAGAATTGAAACTTCAAGAGGAAGAAATAATAATGCTGAATCGTTTATACCTACGTTTTATGATGGAGAAAAAATGCTTCATGCAGCATATGTAGATGCAGTTTACAAATTCAATGAAAAATTTACTGCTAACGTTGGTATTCGTGCTGAAGATGTAAAAATGAACGTAAACTGGAATGTTCCAATAGCTCTTATTGGTTTTTCTAAAGAAGGAGAGAAAGACTTAGACAACACCTATTTGTTACCAACACTTAATTTTAAATATCAACTTAATAAAAAAGTTAACTTGAGGGCTTCGAGTAGTATTACCTATACTTATCCTCAATTTAAAGAATTTGCCCCTTTTACTTATGAAGATATCAACTCTTTAGAAAGAGGAAACCCAGGATTAATTCCTTCAGACAACTACAATGGAGAGGTTAAACTTGAATTATTCCCTAATAAAAATGAATTAATTTCTATAGGAATATTTGGTAAAGTAATTCAAAATTCTATCAACCGTTTTGAAGAAACCTCAGCGGTTTCTAACTCTTATACTTTTATAAATGCGGGAGATGCAACAGTTTTTGGAGTAGAACTAGAAGGAAAGTTAAATATATTTTCTAATGAAACAGATGATGACAAATCAAACAACCTTACTTTAGGAGGAAATACTACTATTATGAAAACAGAAGTTGAATACGATAAAGTATCAAATTCTAATATTAATTTTACTGGAAACAATTCACAATTAGAAGGAGCAGCGCCAATAACAGTAAACGCAGATATTTCTTATAGATTTAAAATAAATGAAAAAGAAACTATTTCAACATTAATATTTAACTATCAAAGCGATAAAGTATATAGTATCGCCTCTAACTTTAAAGAAAATGTTGTAGAAAAGGGAGTCCCTCTTTTAGATTTTGTTTTTAGTCATAAATTCAATAAGAACCTAGGTATAAAATTCAATGCCAAAAACCTATTAAACTCTAGTTTTGAAAGATATAGAGACATTAATGAAAAGCCTACAATGATTTCATACAAAAAAGGAATTTCAATTTCTGCTGGAATAAACTATAGCTTATAAAGCTGCATTAGAACTACGAAATGCTTCTAAATAGATTAAACTATTTAGAAGCATTTTTTTTAATAAAATATCAACAAATTTATTAAAAAAGGTTAAGTTAACATAAGCTAAATTTCTTAACCTTATACTAATATTCACTTAAGACTCTATTTAAACTCTTAAGCTTAATTTGCATTGTAATTTAAAAAAAATCAAAATGAAAGCATTTAAACAATTATTATTAGTTGCAACTTTAGTTTCAATTTTCTCTTGTTCATCTGATGATGACAACAGAACAATCGATCCAGGCAACGCTGCTAAACCAATTACTGGAAATATACTTATAGGAGACCTTACAGAAGACGCAATATTATCTGCCTCTATAGAGTACAATTTAACAGGGTCTTTTACAGTTAAAAACGGGGCTACATTAACTATTGAAGCTGGAACAGTAATAAAAGCAAAAAGTGGTGGTACTGATGTTTTTTTAGCTGTAGAAAGAGGAGCTAAATTGATAGCAAAAGGAACTTCAACAAATCCAATTAAATTCACATCAGACGCTACATCTCCTGAGGCAGGAGACTGGGGAGGAATAGTAATCGCTGGTAAAGCTAGAAGTAACAAAGGTACAGATGTACAATCTGAAGTTGCCGGCTTATTGTATGGTGGTACTGAAGACAGTGATAGTTCTGGAGAATTAAGCTATGTAATTACTGAATATACTGGCGCCAAAATTAATGGAGAACAAGAATTTAACGGAATTTCTTTCTTTGGTGTTGGTAGCGGCACTATAGTTAACAATATTGTTGTAAGTAACGGAAACGATGATGGTATAGAGTTCTTTGGAGGAAGTGTTAATATTACTAACGTTTACTGTGCAAACATCGTTGATGATATGTTTGATTGGACTGGTGGATACACTGGAACTATTACTAATGCCTTTGGTGTACGTAACGATGGTTTTGATGCAGCCACTGAAGACCCAAGAGGTATAGAGGGAGATAGTAACGGTTCTGATGCTACTGCTGCTCCAATATCTACACCTACATTAAAAAATGTAACCATCTTAAACCTTAATCCTGATATTGCGCTTAAAGCTGGAGCTGAAATTAGAAGAGGAACTGAAGCTACTATCACTAACATATTGTTTGTTGCTTATGGAAGTGCATCTTTTGGAAACCGAATTGACACAAATGATAGTAAAGGAAACGGAACATTAACAATCTCTAATGCTTCTGCTCAAGGGAATGTTGGAGATGATAAAGTTGGTGGTGCTATTACAGGTACAGTTTCTGTAATCACAGATGGAATTTCTGTTACTGCAGACAATACTGTTACAGCTAAAACCGGAGTTGGTGCTGACTTAACTGCTTTTGCTTGGGCAAACCAAAGTTTCGTAGTTACTATGTTGAACTAAGAATATATTCTTTCTACAATAAAAAAGCATCCCAAATGGGATGCTTTTTTATTGTATTTCATTTAAGCAGTACTCTAAAGAGGAGCAACATTTTTGTTATAGTTTACCTCTTTAGCGGTACCATCAACCCAGTGGGTCCATTTGCCGACTTTCTTTCCATTATCATAATTTGCAGAAACAGTTTTTTTACCTTCTGTATCAAAACTTAACCAAGCACCTTGTAATTTACCATCTGTTGTGTAAGATCCTGTTTGACTTACAACACCATTGTCATGATAATAAACTACATCTATTAAATTAGTGTCTTTGTTTAATTTCAATTCTCTCTTTTGCTCTTGCGCAAAAGAAACCACAGTAATTAAAAAGGTAAAAAGTAATAAAATTGATTTCTTCATAATTATTGGATTTTTAATGTTAAACTACAAATTTACAAAATACATAACATTTAATCAATGATAGCTTAACGTTAAATTAACATTTAAAATTTAAAACAATGATTTTCAGTATATTAACCATGATTAAAATTTAAAGATTTAACATTACAAATGTTAATAATTACTTAATATTAGCATGATATTAAGATAAATTTAAACTTAGATATTTGTAAAGTCTTGAGACAATTTAATTAGTATTTCATATAATCTATTAGTTTTTGTCGACTTACATTATCATGATTTCTAACTAGACTGCCTTGGCCAAGGCAGTCTTTTTTCTTACTTCTTTTTTTTGTTTTTAAATTAATCATTTGGAAACATTAAGTTAACATTGATTTTAGTTATTTGCACTGACAAAAATTAATAATAAAATGAAACTTAGAATTACACTAGCTATATTAGCTTTATTTACAGCATCTTTTAATTACTCACAAGAAGCAAAAGCTCCAAAATTTGGTAAAGGTCTTTTTAATTTAGTAGGGCAAGATAGTTCTTGGACCATGAAAGTTGGTTTAAGAATGCAACTACTTGGATCTTCTGTTTGGGAAGAAGACGCAAAAAGTGAAGCTAGTTTTTTAACTAGAAGAGCACGTTTAAAATTTGATGGTTATGCCTATAGCCCAAAATTAAAATATAAAATTGAATTAGGTTTATCTAATAGAGATCAATCTGGAGCTTCAGACTTTACACATAACGCCCCTAGATATATTTTAGACGCTCAGTTAAGATGGAATTTTTATAAAAACTTCGAAATTTGGTTTGGTCAAGGTAAACTTCCAGGAAACAGAGATCGCGTAATTTCATCAGCAAACTTGCAACAAGTAGATCGTTCTTTATTAAATAGCAAATTTACATTAGATCGTGATTTTGGTTTTCAATTAAGACATCATTTTAATCTTTCAGACACCTTTGTGGTAAAAGAGATTTTTTCTTTAGCTCAAGGAGAAGGGCGTAATATAACTCGCGGTAATATAGGTGGGCATGAATATACGGGACGTATCGAATTATTTCCATTTGGAGAATTTACAGATAAAGGAGATTATAAAGGTGCTGATTTAAAACGCGAGCAAACACCAAAATTATCTATAGGTGTAACTTATGATTACAATAACAACGCTGTAAAAACTAGAGGTAATCAAGGAAGTTATATGTTTATTGATGGAACAGATAATAATGGTTCAGAAGGTAGTTTCTTCCAAACTAATATCAACACACTATTTATAGATACCATGTTTAAATATAGAGGATTTTCTTTAATGGCTGAATATTCAGATAGAAATGCAGATGATATTTTTGCAAAGAACTCTGATGGAACCAAAACAAATGACGTTGTTTTAGTAGGTGATGCCTTAAACTTACAAACAGGTTATTTATTAAAAGAAGACTGGGAAGTTTCTCTACGTTACACTAATGTAGATTGGGATAGAATAACAAATGCCAAGGATCAAACTCAATACACTCTAGGTTTATCTAAATATATAGTAGGACATGCTTTAAAAGTTCAAACAGATATAAGTCACCTAGAAGTTCCAGGGGGAAAGAATGAACTTATGTACCGTTTACAATTCGATATACATTTTTAAAAAATAACATTAAGATAACATCATACACAATAAGTCTTAAGATATTTGCGAACTTATTTTAATTAAAGATTATGGATAATATTTATTTATTTATGTTAATTGCCATTACAGTATTAGCTGTTGCTGATATCGTTGTTGGTGTTAGTAATGATGCTATTAATTTCTTAAACTCTGCAATTGGCTCTAAAGCGATTTCTTTAAGAACTATAATGATTGTTGCGAGTTTAGGAATTTTTATAGGAGCCGTGTTTTCTAGTGGAATGATGGAAGTTGCTCGTAAGGGTATTTTTGTCCCTGCTCAATTTGAGTTTGGAGAAATAATGCTCATTTTTATGGCTGTAATGATAACAGACATATTGTTATTAGACTTCTTTAACACATTAGGTTTACCAACATCTACAACCGTTTCTATTGTTTTTAATTTATTAGGAGCCGCAGTAGTTATGGCTTTAATTAAGATTAGTGCAAATGATGCTCAAACTTTTGCAGATTTAGGAACCTATATTAATAAAGAGAAAGCAATAACTATTATTAGTGGTATTGTACTATCTGTTTTTATTGCATTTTCTGTCGGTGCTCTTGTTCAATGGGTGTCTCGTCTTATTTTTACATTTAACTACAAGAAAAAAATAAAGAATTTCGGAATGTTGTTCGGTGGTATTGCATTAACAGCTATTACTTATTTTATCTTTTTAAAAGGATTAAAAGGCACACCTTACTATGAGGAAATGAAAAGCGTAGTAGAAGGAAACGAAATTTTCATCATACTTGGAAGTTTCGTTTTTTGGACTTTATTTTCATACATATTTGAAAAAGTAACTAAAAAAACAGTTTTACTAGTTGTTATAGCTGTAGGTACATTTGGATTAGCTTTAGCTTTTTCAGGTAATGATTTGGTTAACTTTATAGGTGTACCAATGGCAGCTTATCACTCATACGAAGCATGGATAGCTGGTGGTATGGACACAACCATGTCTATGGCTGTATTAGATAAAAAAGTTCCTGCAGAACCATTATTACTTTTTATAGCAGGATCTATTATGGTATTAACACTTTGGTTTTCTAAAAAGGCTAAAACTGTTGCAGAGACAGAACTTAGCTTATCTAGACAAGGTGATACTCACGAAAAATTTCAACCAAACACACTTTCTAGAGCCGTAGTAAAAGGGTCTTCAGCATTATCTAGCCTTTTTGGCGTTATAGTTCCTAGTTCTGTTCAAGAAAAAATAGGTAAAAGTTTTGAAAAACCAGATGCTCCAATGCTAACCAAAGACCAAAGTATAGATGCCCCAGCCTTTGATATGATTAGAGCTTCAATAAACTTAATGGTTGCTGGAGTATTAATAGCAATTGCTACATCTATGAAATTACCATTATCTACCACTTATGTAACTTTTATGGTTGCTATGGGAACATCTCTTGCAGATCGTGCTTGGGGAAGAGAAAGTGCTGTTTACAGAGTAGCTGGTGTACTTAATGTTATTGGTGGCTGGTTTGGAACTGCTCTTGGAGCTTTTATTGCCGCAGGTACTGTTGTTTTCTTTATTAATTGGAATCCAAGAGTTATGACTCCCATATTATTGTTAACTACGGCTTATTTATTATATAGAAACTATAAGTCACATAAAAATAAGTCAACAAAAATAGCTGATGAGGATAGTTTAACAGAAGCTGGAAGTAGTTCTGTTCAAGGTATAATACATGAAAGTGCAAGTAATATTTCTAATGTAGTAAAACGCGGAAATAAAATTTATTCTAATGCAGTAAAAGGGTTAGCCAAACAAGATTTAAGCTTACTTAAAAAGAATAAAAAACAAATAGCAAAACTATCTGATGAAGTAGATAGCTTGCGAGATAACATCTTTTATTTCATTAAAAACCTAGATGAAACTAGTGTAAGAGCAAGTAGTTTCTACATTAATATATTAGGTTATTTACAAGATATGACACAGTCTTTAGAATATATATCTAAAGTGAGTCATAAACATGTAAATAATAATCACCAGAAGTTAAAATTCAATCAAATAAAAGAATTAAAAGAAGTAGATAATAGTATTGAAGAATTATTTAATGACACTAATGCTACTTTTAAATCTGGTACTTTTGAAGAAATTGGAAATATCTTAAATAGAAAAAGGGATATTCTTAATTTACTAACAGAAAAAATTCAAAAACAGGTTGAACGAACTCGCACTGAAGAATCTAGCCCTAAAAATACGACACTTTATTTTGGAGTATTACTTGAGACTAAAGATTTACTTACAGCAACAATGAATCTTTTAGAAGAATATCATAATGCTCATGATGCTTCTGTTGAACCAGCAACAATTACAACAACTAAGGAAGAATAAATACAATTTTATTCAAATAGCTATTTGTTTTGCTTTTAAGTTCATTTATTTTTAATAATACCACAATTGGTACTATTTTTGTTTAAATTGTAAATTTACAATCAAACTAAACAGATTTAATAGAAACAAATTATGACTAAGAAATTATTAACATTATTTGTATTTGCACTTTTTGGAATTGTAAATACATTTGCCCAAAAGGGAAGCATTTCGGGAGTGGTTAAGGACAAGGACTCCAACGAAACTGTTCCTTTCGCTACAGTAGCTATTTTAGATGCGGAATCATCTAAAACAATAACAGGAGCAATTTCTGCAGATAACGGTGCATTCAAAATTAAAAACCTAGGGTTTGGAAATTACAACGTAGAAATTTCCTTTATAGGATATCAAACAATAACAGTAAAAAATATAACTCTTACCAAAGTGGCTCCTGATTTTCTAATTGGAAATATTATGCTAAAACCACAGCTAGAGTCCCTTAATACTGTGACTGTTAAAGCAAAAACTAAAACAGTGTCTTCTAAAATAGATAGAAAAGTTTATAACGCTAGTGATTTTGCGACTGCCAAAGGTGGAAATGCAGCTGACGTTTTAAATAAATTGCCATCAATCTCACTCGATACAGATGGAGGTATTTCAGTGAGAGGTACTTCAGATTTCATGGTATACTTAAACGGAAAACCAACCAATATAAAACCTTCTGTTTTACTTAGTCAAATTCAATCTAATACTATTAGTAAAATTGATGTGATTACAGTTCCCACAGCCCGCTACGATGCTCAAGGAAAAGGAGGTATCATCAACATAACAACTAAGAAAAACACCAATCAAGGTTTATCTTTATCTGTAAATGGATTAATAGGAGGAGCTCCTTGGGCAAACTTAATTGATACTTATAGTGGTCACAAATTAAAAGATGATCGTTATGGCGGAGGATTCAACTTAACTTACGGAGAGAAGAATTATACCATTTATGCTGGTTTCAATTATAATATGAAAAACGTAAACGGAAAACGCTCTGGAGAAGCGCGTGTTTTTGTTGACGACGCTAAAGGTGCCTTTTTTCATATGAATGCAAAAAATGGTGAACGTCCAGAATGGTATGAAAACTATACAGCAAATGCTGGAATAGATTTTAATTTATCTGACACTAAAAAACTATCACTTTCATATTTTTATGGCGATAGAAACGAAGGTCGTGCTGCTTATTATGTTTACAACACATTTTTCGCTGATGCCGATCAATCTAATAAAGATACTGCTTCAGAACAATTTATATACAATCCAAATGTAGATAATAGATATGGTAAATACAGCACGTTTAATGTAGATTATTCTGCAAAATTAACTACCGATGCCACTTTTAAAATGGCTGTGGCTTACGAAGCTTCTAAATTAAGTAGATTATTAAATAACAAAAACTATTTCTACGATTCTAGAGCAGATCTCGACAATGATGTTACTAACAATTATGCCAATGCAAATAAAACAGATGATTACTCTTTATCTGATAGCACGCCTTTAAAAGGTTTACGATTTTCTACTGATTATGAAAAGCAAATTGATAATGCCAGTTCTTTTGGAACAGGAGTACAAATTCAATACACAAACATTGATGGTTCTTTTAATTTCAATAACACATTAGTATCAAAAGACCTAGATAATACTATCGATTTAACAAGAACGGTTTACGCAGCATATATTGATTACTCCGCAACGCGAGGAGCTTTTAGTTACATTTTTGGTGTAAGAGCTGAATATGGAGACCAATCTTTAGAGAACGGTACAACAGATTACGTTCCAATTTTTGGATCAGACTTAGAAAAAAACTATTCTCAAGAAAAATTAGATCTATTTCCATCTGCTCACTTAAGTTATAAGATAGATGATAAGAACAAATTAACCTTAGCAGGAAGTAGAAGAATTAATCGTGCTTCGGTTACTAAATTAGCGCCGTTCTTATACCGTCGTCATTTTGAAGTTTATGTAGTTGGAGATCCAGAATTAGAAGCTGAATACTTAAACAATGCAGAACTTACTTATGATACTAAAGCAGGAAAACATAGCTTTAGTTTAACAGGATTCTACAGAGGAACGGATAATACGGTATTTAGAGTAAATACAGTAACAACAGCAACAGAGAACCCTGAGTTAAATACTATTCTAGGTGAAGACGTTTTAATACGTTCTTATACTAATGCTGGTAATTCTACGTCTTTAGGAGCAGAATTAAATGCCAATATAGTAGCAAACTCTTTTGCTAAGCTCTTTATAGGAGCCTCTTTATATAACTATCAAATTGATGGTGAGGTGTTTAGGTTTGATGTAGATCAAAATAGCACAAACTGGTCTTTAAAAGCCAATGCTAACTTTACAATATCCGATAATTTAAAATTTAATTACGATTTTAGCAGACGTTCAAACACAGTAACATCTCAAGGGCAAAATGATGCTTTTTCTGCATCTAATATTGCTTTAAGTTATCAACCGTCATCGGCATGGGATATCTCTTTAAGAGGACTAGATATCTTTGCACAAAACGATACTGGTTTGGATACAAATGCGTTTAACGCATCTAATCAACAAATCTTCTATCAAGAAACACTATACGAAAGAAACGGACCTATAGTAGAATTGGGAGTTACCTACTCTCTTAATGCAAAAAATAAAAAGAAAAAAGTAAAAGATTTTCAAGGAAATAAACACTTTAAATAATATATATGATTTCTGCAAACGAATATTTTGATGGTAACGTAAAATCTTTAGGTTACAAGTCTGCAAAAGGAAATTCTACAGTTGGCGTAATGGAAGCTGGAGAATACGAATTTGGAACCTCTACACATGAAACTATGATTGTTGTTGAAGGAGAAATGACAGTTAAGCTTCCAGGAGCTTCAGAATGGCAAACTTACAAAGCAGGAGAAGCTTATGAAATTGATGCCAACGAAAAATTTCAGGTAAAAGTTTATGAACAAACAGCTTATTTATGTCAGTATAAATAAACATCCTTTTATAAAACCATATCTAAAAGCACACTTTTCTAGTGTGCTTTTTCTTATTTTAGAATACTCATTATCAGACATTTAAAATGATAAGATTTGGGTTTAGGTTTCAAAACGCTAAAACTTTTAACCAATCAACGTCTATAATTATCTTTTTATCGTAAATAATGCAAACCAAAGTTTTTTATTATGAAGAAAATTTCAATTTTATTATTAGTTGCCCTTACTTTTTCTTGTGTTTCAAAAAAGAAATACCTTGCCTTAGAGCATGTAAACGGTGAAATTAAAAGTGAATTAACTAAAACAAGAGTTGCTAAAGAAGATTTAGAAACTAAGTTTGCAAAAATTCAAGCAAGAGTAGACGACTATAACACTAAAATAACGTCTTTAAAAGAAGATGTAGGAACGCTTACAGAAGAAAGCAACTCTAAGTTTAAAACATTAGAAAACGGCGCTGTAATCTCTAATAATGCAAAAGCAAAAATGCTTGCTACATTAGCAAACGTTGATGCAGCTAAACTAAGTCAAGCAAAAACACTAAAAGACTCTATGAATCTTGCTGTAGCTTATAACTTAGAAAAGGCTATTAATTCAGAATCAGTAAGTGAAGATGAAGATATTGCTATCAACATTAATGAAACTGTTGTTATGATTTCTATTTCTGATAAAATGCTATTTAACAGCGGAAGCTATATAGTAAGCTCTAAAGCCGATAAAATATTAAAGAAATTAGCGGATGTTATTAACTCTGAACCTAGCTTAGATGTTATGGTTGAAGGCCATACTGATTCAAGAGGAATAAATACTGAAAAAGTTTCAGACAACTGGGATTTAAGTGTATTAAGAGCAACATCTGTAGTTAGAAAACTACAACATAAATTTGATGTAGCACCAGAGAAATTAATTGCTGCAGGTAGAAGTAGCTACCAACCACTTACAAATAATAAAACGTGGGAAAACAGAGCAAGAAATAGAAGAACACGCATTGTTATTCTTCCAAATATTGATAAGTTTTTTGCTTTAATGGCTTCGAATTAATATTTGGGTTAAAAAACGTATAGTAATAAAAAAGCACCCAAATTTAAATCTGGGTGCTTTTTCTATTAAAATTACAAAATCAAAAATTGGAGATAGCCATGTCAATCCAATCTTTAATCCTTTTTGTATTAAAGACTGCTCCAATTAGCAAACTAAAAATCATAACAAGCCATGAGTTGTTAAAAAACCTTGTTACTAAAGGTTTCTGCTTAGAAACATTGCTTGAAGTATAATTAGTGTTTATGTTGACCGATTTTTCAAATTGACTAGAGGAAGATTGAATACCGTAATTATCTCCATAATTTGTAATACTATTGTCAATCATTACACTATTTTCCTTTTCTATTAATAATAATTTAAGACGTTCCGTCTGTTTTGCAAGATTATTTTCTACAAGGTAAACTCTCATATCTCTAGACAACTCACTAAAAATAGCTTTTTCTCTTTTAGATAAATTTAAAACACGTTTTAACTCATGTAACTTGAACTTTTTATATTTAGGAGCATTCTCTAATATTAACGAGATAAATCTTTTAAAATCTCCATCATTATGCTCTACTGGTAATCCCTGTTGGTTTTTTATAATCATACTATTTTTAAATTAAATTTTCACCCTTGTGTTATTATTTTTACATGGGTTATTAACAAAACACTTAAAACAGTTAATAAATTAATAAGAATCATAAGTCCCTATATAACATATGTTTCCAACTGCTTAAAGTTTTATTGAAATATTTAACTTGGTTAGAAGATTCTAATCTTGTACTTTTGAAGAACAAAATAGGAGATGAGTTAATCTCACTTCAATTTAAATTACAATTTAGGGGTCGGATCCAAATTTGTAAATTACAATACCAAGAAGGATATTTATTTATTATTTATCCTTTTTTTTATGTCTTTTTTTAACTCTTTCTTTTATTAATTATTACTTCAAATATAGCCTTAACTAATTAAAATTAAAAGGCATAGTTTTAAACATCCTCAACAAGTTTTAAACAAAACAGGATGCTTTTTCTTTAAAAAAGCACCCCTTTCGAGATGCTTTTAAATATATAACACTTATAATTTGGGCAATTTAAAATTATGAACCACACATTAAACAATCATCACCTTCTCCTTCTTTCGCCTGTGCAATTAGTGCTTTCATTTCTGCAGCAGACATAGGTTCAACATCTACTTCGGGTATATTTTTCTTAGCAAACTTAGCTGCATTTTGTGCGGCTAATTTCATTTTTTTAGCATCTTCTTGCTGTGCAGTAACATCATCAACTTCTACAGCTTCTGCAACTGGTTCTTCTTTCTTAGTTGTGTTTAAAGTAAACTTAATAGCATCAACAGCACTTTTAGTACGTAAGTAATACATTCCCGTTTTTAAACCGCTTTTCCATGCGTAGAAATGCATTGACGTTAATTTGGCCATAGTTGCACCTTCTAAGAATAAGTTAAGTGATTGTGATTGATCTATAAAGTAACCTCTTTGACGAGACATGTCTATAATATCTTTCATACTTAACTCCCATACGGTTTTGTATAAATCTTTAATATCTTGAGGTATAATGTCTATGTTTTGCACAGAACCATTAGCTCTCATAATATCTTGCTTCAAACTCTCATTCCAAAGACCCAATTCTACTAAGTCTTCTAATAAGTGCTTGTTTACAACAATAAACTCTCCAGATAATACACGACGTGTATAAATGTTAGATGTATATGGCTCAAAACATTCGTTGTTTCCAAGAATTTGAGATGTAGATGCAGTTGGCATTGGCGCTACTAATAATGAGTTACGCACTCCGTTTTTAAGCACTTGCTTACGTAATTTACCCCAATCCCAACGACCACTTAAATCGCCATCTTCTAAATTCCATAAGTTATGTTGGAAATCACCTTTACTAATAGGAGAACCTTCATAAGTTTGGTATGGACCATCTGCTTTTGCTTCTTCCATACTTGCAGTAACAGCGGCGAAGTAAAGCGTTTCAAATATCTCTTGATTTAATTTTTTTGCTTCATCACTTGTAAAAGGTAATCGCAGTTGAATAAATGTATCTGCTAAACCTTGAACGCCTAAACCAATAGGACGATGTTTTAAATTTGAATATTCTGCTTCAATAACAGGGTAGTAGTTTCTATCAATTACTCTATTTAAATTTTTAGTAACACGTTTTGTGATACGGAACAATTCTTTATGATCAAACTCACCATTCTTTACAAACATTGGCAAAGCAATAGATGCTAAATTACATACAGCAACCTCATCTGGAGCAGTATACTCCATAATCTCTGTACATAAGTTTGAAGAACGAATGGTTCCTAAGTTTTGCTGATTAGATTTACGGTTTGCCGCATCCTTATACAACATATATGGCGTACCAGTTTCAATTTGAGATTCTAATATTTTTTCCCAAAGTTCACGTGCCTTAATTGTTTTACGACCTTTACCTTCACTTTCGTACTTTAAGTATAATGCTTCAAAGGCATCACTATGCACTTCATCCATTCCTGGACATTCGTTAGGGCACATTAACGTCCAATCACCATCTTCTTCTACACGTTTCATGAATAAATCTGAAATCCACATCGCATAAAATAAATCACGTGCTCGCATTTCTTCTTTACCATGATTCTTTTTTAAATCTAAAAATTCAAAAATGTCAGCATGCCAAGTTTCAAGATAAACAGCAAAACTTCCTTTACGTTTTCCTCCTCCTTGATCTACATAACGTGCTGTATCATTGTAAACTTGTAACATTGGCACTATACCATTACTCGTTCCGTTTGTACCAGCAATATAACTTCCAGTTGCACGTATGTTATGTATAGCCAATCCAATACCTCCTGCAGATTGTGATATTTTAGCAGTTTGCTTTAACGTATCATATATACCATCAATACTATCATCTTTCATTGTTAATAAGAAACAAGAAGACATTTGTGGTTTTGGTGTACCTGAATTGAATAATGTTGGCGTAGCGTGTGTAAAATATTTTTTAGACATTAACTCATAAGTCTCAATGGCAGCATCTAAATCATTTAAATGAATTCCTATTGAAACACGCATAAGCATGTGTTGAGGGCGTTCAGCTATTTGTCCGTTTAATTTTAAAAGATAAGAACGTTCTAATGTTTTAAAACCAAAGTAGTCATAACCAAAATCGCGATTATAAATCATAGTAGAGTCTAATCTATCTTTATTATCCATAATAACTTTATAAACATCATCAGCTAAAAGAGGTGCATCTTTTCCTGTTCTTGGATTTACATATTTGTGTAAATCTTCCATAACATCACTAAATGTTTTCTTAGTGTTTTTATGTAAGTTAGACACCGATATTCTAGCAGCTAAACGTGCATAATCTGGGTGTGCAGTTGTCATAGTTGCAGCAACTTCTGCAGCAAGATTATCAAGTTCGCTAGTCGTTACACCGTCATACAAACCTTCTATAACTCGCATTGCCACTTTTAACGGGTCTACCAATTCGTTTAACCCATAGCATAACTTTCTAACTCTAGCTGTAATCTTGTCGAACATGATCTGCTCTTTCCTGCCATCTCTTTTTACTACAAACATACTTTTAAACGGTTTTTATTTTTTCTGATACACCTTCAGAAAAATGGTTAATTAGCTATTCTAAAATTTGAATTCTAATGGTTAATTAGGCAAAGTTTAGTTAATTTTTGATTGTTCTAATAAATTCTAACAATTCTTTTAGAGGGATTTATGTCTATGAATTATTTAAAAAGCTCATTAATAATAAAATTTACTTAATCGTTCAATAAAAAGAGAACACCTTGAGAGATTAAAAATAATTATTTGAAACTCTTCGATTAAAAATCGGCGTCGAAACTGAATTTATCTTTATCCTCTTCTTTATTAAGAACGCCTGCTTTTTGATATTCGGACACTCGCTTTTCGAAGAAGTTAGTCTTTCCTTGCAAGGATATCATATCCATAAAATCAAAAGGATTTGATGAATTGTAAACTTTCTCACAACCAAACTCTCCTAGTAATCTATCGGTTACAAACTCTAAATATTGTGTCATTAATTTAGCATTCATACCAATTAAACTCGCTGGAAGAGATTCAGTAATAAATGAACGCTCAATATCTAACGCATTTGTTAAAATTTGAGTTATTCTTTCTTTTGGCACTTTATTTACAATATGATTTTCATGTAAATGCACAGCAAAGTCGCAATGTAAACCTTCATCTCTAGAGATAAGCTCATTAGAAAAAGTTAATCCTGGTAATAAACCACGTTTTTTAAGCCAGAATATAGAACAGAAACTACCTGAAAAGAAAATACCTTCTACAGCTGCAAAAGCAATTAAGCGTTCTGCAAAACTAGGAGAATCTATCCATTTTAGCGCCCAATCTGCTTTTTCTTTAATAGCAGGAAACACTTCAATAGCTTGAAATAAAGCATCTTTTTCTTTATCATCTTTTACATAAGTATCAATTAATAAAGAATACACTTCAGAGTGAATATTCTCCATCATGATTTGAAAACCGTAAAAGAATTTTGCTTCAGTATATTGTACTTCAGACACAAAATTTTCTGCTAAATTTTCATTCACAATACCATCACTAGCTGCGAAAAACGCCAATATATGCTTGATAAAATAACGTTCGTCATCATTTAATTCATTATTCCAATCATTAAGATCTTGATGTAAATCAATTTCTTCAGCTGTCCAAATACTAGCCTCTTGCTTTTTATACCATTGCCAAATATCATTATGTTGAATAGGAAATATAACAAAACGATCTTTATTTTCTTGTAAAATAGGTTCAATAGCTTGAGACATTGTTTTATGTTTTTTTATGTTTTTTTTGGTCGAAAACTAGCTTCTGTTTTTTGAGTAACAAAGATTCAAAAAAGACCTCAAAAAAGAAAGGCATAGTTATAAACAATGCAAGCGAGTTTTTAACAAAATACATGATTTATCACTTTTCGAACCCTTTTCTATAGCATAGTCAAATCACTAGTAATCAGGTATTTAAAATTAACAAAACTCGCTAAAGCACCGTAAAACTTGGTATTCTAAATTTCTAAAAAAATAGACATAATTCTTTTAGAAAAGAATCCTTTTTTCAATACGTCACCTCATAAATTTTTACTGATTTTTAACTAAAAAGAAGACCGTTAATTTTTTCAAAGAAATAATAATATAATATACAAAATTTTTTTTCTAACTAAAAGAATACTTATTTAATTACAACAAAAAAGTATAACAATAATACACTTATATATGAACAAGTGTAAATTTATGTTTTTTGGTCATTTTACTTCAAAAACTTCTCTGTATTAAAATTTATAATGTTTCTGCAACCTTCTCTAACTCCATATACCAATCTTTACCAAACTTTCTAATCAAAGCTTCTTTTACAAATTTATACACAGGAACTCCTAGTTCTTCACCAAGTTCACAAGCATCATCACAAATTTGCCATTTATGGTAGTTTACTGCTGAAAACTCTGTGTAGTCATCAACACGAATAGGATATAAATGACAAGATACTGGCTTTTTCCACGACACCTCTCCTTGATTATAAGCTTCTTCAATAGCACAAAGCGCTACGTTTTTGTCATCAAAAATCACATAGGCACAATCTGCACCATCAATTAGCGGTGTTTCTAAATCGCCATCTTCTGTCGCAATATAAGCGCCTTGAGCCTCAATGGCATCAACACCTTCTTGACGTAAAAACGGTTTTACTTTAGGATAAATATCTTCCAGAATCTTAATCTCACCCTTTTCAAGCGGTGCTCCTGCATCTCCATCAACACAACAAGCGCCTTTACAAGCAGATAGATTACATAAAAAATCTTTTTTTATAATGTCCTCAGACACAATAGTTTTTCCTAATTGAAACATAAAATTAATTATCTTGTAGGAAGCAAAAATAGTTATTTTGAATTCGAATTTAATTAAAATAATAATCTACTTTTGCCGAAAAATTTAAAAATTGCAATCATGCAATTAAATATTAAAAAAATCTTTACGGCTTTTATGGTATTATTTGCCGTCATTTATATTGTAGGAAAAATTCCTATTTCAATTGATTTACGTAAAAAGTAGGACATATTCAAAGTAAAAAGACCTCTATTATTGCAGACATTATTCAATATTGTATAAAATCAAAACACACAAATGAAAATATTTACTATATTAATTATCATAATAGGCCTAGCATTAATTTCCTTTAATATTACTCAAGTTAATTTTAGCGCGCCCTTTGCAGGAGAAAGCTTGGTTGCACTTATTACTATTATGGCATCACTTTGCGCAGTACTAATTATGCTTATTTTACTAGTGTCTAAACGTATTGAGCAAAAAGTAAAAGCTAGAAAATAATGTACGATGCATTAATTATTGGCGGAGGAGCTGCAGGCTTAAGTTGTGCACTAGTTTTGGGTTCTGCACAAAATAAAGTTTTTGCAAAAAACAAGCAAATTGCTATTGTAACACACCAAAAAACATCGCATTTACAAACTGCCTTATTTAACAATGTTCTAGGACTAGAGCCAGGAACTAGCGGCTATTCTATTTTAGAAAACGGGCCAAAACAACTCACTAATCTTTATCCGCATATTGAACAAATTGATAAAGAAAAAGTTTGCGAGGTTACAAAAACAGATAATAGTTTTAACATTGTAACAAATAAAAATAATTATAATGCTAAATGTGTTGTAATTGCTGTTGGGTATACTAATCTAATGACTATTAAAGGATTGGAACAATATGTTGAACCGCATCCAAGAGCCGCTATAGAAAAAGATCGTATTTGGTTAAAAAATACAGATCACTTAATTGAAGAAAATTTTTATGTTGCAGGGTCTTTAGCCGGATGGCGTAGTCAATTTGCCATTTGTTCGGGTAGTGGCGCACATGTTGCTACTGATATTTTAACACTTTGGAATGATGGGAAGCAAGCGAAGGTACATGATAAGATTGGGTAATTAGTTTCACCTCTTAGCCTTGTATCTTCTTTCAATAAAGTAATCCCTAAAAAGGGTTTTCAATGAACACTGTAATTTATGTGCTAATTTTCAGCTAAACTTACAAAAAGGAATAATTTGCGACTTAACTAGCCAAAAAAAATCTCATTTAATAAAACATGCCCTGATATTAGATTTGATTAAGAATTTGGTTGTGGCTACAACACCTTGAATAAATATAACACGAAAACTACTCAAGCTAATAAAGATATAATTGTTTAATTAAAAAATAAAAACAACTTATTAAGAAGCTTAAAAATTACATATCAAATTAATGACTTCCAAGAGATTTGAGTGATACACTAAACCTCTCTATCTCTCATCACTCAATTTTATCACCTCATTAATCATAATATCACGCTGATTAAAAACCTCTTCAAAAGCACCATCTCCGAAAAGCTGATTAGCATAAGATGCCTTTATATACTGTTTGACTTCTTCGTTATAAGCCACAAAAGTAATATTTGAATCTGCTCTAGGGTTTAAGTAATTTTGAAATGCCACAACCATATCATCGGTTACTTCAAAAGAATCAATAAAATCACGTCTAGATATATCACTGTACTGGTTTCGGTCTTTGTCTAACTCTCCAAATACAAAATTATCAAAGAAACCCCTGCGCTTTAAGTACGTAAGTGTTTCGTTTTCCATACTATTGTCAATAGACACAAACACATCTGGAATAATACCACCACCGCCGTAAACAACTTTACCTTTTGGTGTGGTAAACTTTAAAGAATCGGCAACTTCAATTTTTTCAGGATCTAAAAGCTCTCCGCTACTTATTCTATCAAAATACTCATCATAATAATCCTTATTTCCTTTTTTATATGATCGTTGAATAGAGCGTCCTGTAGGTGTATAATAACGAGACACCGTTAAGCGTACCGCACTACCATCTCCCAAATCCATTTCACGCTGCACCAAACCTTTACCGTAAGATCGTCTACCAACAATAGTTCCTTTATCATTATCTTGAAGTGCACCAGCAACAATCTCACTTGCAGAAGCAGAGTTTTCATTAATTAAAATATAAACCTCTCCTTCTTCAAAATCACCTTTATCTGTAGCAAAACTTTTTTCAATACTACCACGTTTATTCTTGGTGAACAATATAAGTTTATCATCTTCTAGAAACTCATCAACCATTTGTTCTGCAATTCCTAGAAACCCTCCAGGGTTATCACGCAAATCTACCACCACTTCTACAGCGCCTAAATCAATAAGTTTATCAAGACCCTTTTTAAACTCTCTATAGGTAGATTCCGCGAAGCGATTCACTTTAATATAGCCCAATTTTTCGGTAAGCATATAAGACGCATCAACACTTTTAATAGGAATTTTTCCGCGCTTTACAGTAAAATTCAAAAGTCCTACCTCACCTTTTCTAAAGACTTTTAAATTAACGGCAGAATTAATGGGTCCTTTAAGTTTCTTTACAATTTCCCCGTCCTTAAGTCGGTCTCCAAAAAGCGTATCCTTATCAGCAATTAAAATTCTATCACCTCCTTTTATTCCTGCTTTAGCACTAGGTCCATTTTCAATAGGTCTTATAACTGCAATAGTATCTTTATAAGTGTAAAAACTAACACCAATACCCACAAAATCACCTTTCATATTTTCGGTAACACGGTCCATATCCTCTTTAGTGATATATACCGAATGTGGATCTAAATTATTCAAAATACCATTTACTGTCACATCAACAATACTATCTGTATTTACATCATCGACATACTCATAATCAATATAATCAATAAGTCTATTAAGCTTATCTTTTTTACTATTGGAAGTAAACATTTTATCTGGTGAATCTGAGAAATTTAATTTCCCTCCCATATATACACCAACCGCAATAGCAGCACCAATAATAAGTGGTAAATATTTACTTTTAAACATTATGCCGTTATATCTTCAATTAATTCAAGTTCTATACCTGCTTTTTTCAAAAATTTCAATCCAGAATCATCCTTATAAGCTTGATGATAAACAACCTTTACAATTCCTGCCTGGTGTATCAATTTACTACACTCTTTACATGGTGACAATGTAATATACAACGTTGCACCTTTGCAAGATTGCGTAGACGAAGCTACTTTTAAAATAGCGTTGGCTTCAGCATGTAAAACATACCATTTTGTATATCCTTCTTCATCTTCACAAAAATTTTCAAAACCAGAAGGCGTACCATTATACCCATCTGAAATTATCATTCTATCCTTTACAATAAGCGCTCCAACCCGTTTGCGTTCACAAAAAGACAATTTACCCCACTCTTTTGCAATTCTTAAATAAGCTTTATCGTACTTATGTTGTTTATTTTTTGGCATGTAATATTAATTTTAGCGTTACCACAAGGGTCAGGCTATTAGCTATAAGTCCTCGTTCGTACCTTACTACGGGCTATCCGCTGCTATCCTTAACGCGTAAACACAATAACGAATATACTTGGTTCGTATTTTAATTACAACGCAAGTTCGTTAAAGTTTTAAGAAAATTTAAGCTAAAAAATCGCTGTTCAACAACATAGGAATAACTAACCCAACCACTATAGCCGAAACAACCATAACCCAGTCGCGTTTAGAAAACCTAAAAACAGTTTGAAAAACATACCCGAAAAACAGCACAACAAAAACAATAATTATTTGCGCCAGCTCTATCCCTAAGGCAAATTCTAGAAGTAATATTAATTTATTATCGGTATCACCCAATAGCATTTGAAATTCTTTTGCAAACCCCAACCCGTGCACCAAACCAAAAAACAAAGCTGTAAAAAACAAAATACCAACACGTTCCTTTCTAGGTCCTTTTCCTGCTGTAAATACATTAAAAACTGCTACAATAAAAATAGTTACAGATATTAAAAACTCTATTAAAACTCCATTCACGTTAACAATACCATAGGCTGCAAGTATTAAAGACAGTGTATGCCCTAATGTAAACATAGAAACCAACAACAATACGCGCTTCCAATCTTTAAAGACATAAGGAACCGTTAGTACAATAAGAAATAAAACATGATCGTAAGCGTTTATGTCTAAAACGTGCTTAACACCATATTCTACATTAAACAAAAAATCATCAAGCATATTAATTTAGGTTTAGTGGGTTGTGCCAAATATACAATTAATTGATTTTTTTATAAAACCAATAATTGTATTTAAATAAAAAGAAAGAAACTATTAACATATCTTTGTAACATTACGTTTTAAAACATAAAAAATGACACTTAAATTTTTAATCCCTTTTTGCTTTTGTTTTGCCTTATGGTCTTGCAAAGACAGTATGCAAACAACTAATGACAACGTAGCTAATAATCAAAACAAATCTACACAACTAATTAATGAAGGTGACATTTCAAAACTTAAATACATTGACTTCATTTTGGATGAAAAATCTAATAAAGGTATTGAAGACTGGCATCATTATGAAGAGTTATCTAATATTATCTCTAATGTTAAAAAGACAGATTTTAAAGACTTTAAAGACAATCATAAAATTTTAGTAAGTCTACTAAAAGATTTAAAAAAGAATATTCCTAAACCCATAAACAATCATCCTATTCACGCAAGATTATTAGTTATAGAAACCAAACTATTTAAGTTTGAAGACGTCGTTAATTTATCCTCAATAAAAAAAGAAGAATTAGGAAGTGTTATTAAAGAACTTTTAGTTGCTTTTTCAAATTTAAATTTCCAAATAAACAAGAAACTAGAACACGATTCACAAGACATTCAAAAGCCTATTTAAATTAAATACTTTTTGAAAAGCAAAAAAAAGGCGTTCTACAATCTAGAAAACCTTTTATATATAACACCTATTGCGCATTTATAAAAAAGATTGTTCAAAAGATATAAATATCGTGTATTTAAATGAACAATCTTGTTGAGAATTACGAAATTATTTTGAATAACCTTAACAACATCTGGAGATATTGAGAGTTTTGCTCAAATTACAAAGCCAAAACTAGAAAATATATAACTAGTAAGCCTTAATCTTACTGCTGAATTTATAGATATATATAAATACTTACTTACAGTTGTTTCCATATTTAAAAAACACTGATTTAGAATTTAAGATTGAACGAAGCGTTTATAATAAAAGACACAAGAGATTATTGAATTATACCGAATCTATAAGAAAACGTATTAGTGAAATATTTGTTGAATTTACAGATATTTTTGTAGTAGACTCTATGCAAACTCTTATTTGCAAATATGTAAGAGGTGGACGTTCCAAAATTTGTTACTCTTATGAAATTAAACCTACATTTGGCTATTGTGCCTCTCAAAAAAGTAAATGTTTTGGGTTTAAGTGACATGCAGTTTGTGACAAGAATGGTGTGTTTCATTCATTTGGTTTTGTAGCTGCACATATTCACGATATAAATTATCTAAAAGATGTAAAATATAATTTAAAAAATTGCGTATTGATTGGAGATAGAGGCTACATTGTCGCAGATTATCAGTTAGATTTGTTCACACATTCAAATATAAATTTGTCAATCCCAATGCGAAAAAATTAACATAATTATGTGCCTTTCTCAAAGGTAAAATAAGAAAGCGTATTGATACTAATTTCTAGCAATTACATGGGCAGTTTTTATGGAATACTAACTCTGGCTAAATCTTTTAGGATTAGCTACCAGAATGCTCTCAAAAACAACTGCTTTTACTATGATTCAATACCTAAACTATTTTGTTTTAAAAACATAGTATTAGATTCTTGGGAATGAAAAAGCTTTATTATAACATTTGAATACTCTTTCATATGATACTTCTGAAGGAAGATGCACAGACACCAACGGCGTAATTAAAACTCAAAATATATTATAAATCAATTTTATATCTTAGGCGTAAAACCTCTAAACAAAAATTTTAGCCAAAGCTTCTTGTTCCTCAAAAGAAAACAACAATATAACGCAACTAATATTTTAGACATAATAAAAAAAACAAAATATTCAAATAAACATATTGTCATTAGTACTCATTACGACCATGAAGGCATTAAAAACGGAACTATTTTTAATGGCTCAGATTTTAATTATTCTGGTGTTAGTACACTTTTCTCTTTCACGGAATATTTTAAACCTGCCCTCCTCAGCATTCTATAATTCTAGCCGCTGTTGATGATGAAGAGTTTGGTTTACGCAGGTAAAATCTTTTTAAACACTACTAATATACCATCAAAAAACATTATTATTATTATTATTATTATTATTATTATTATTATTACCCTAAGCATGGATATGATTAGCAGAAGCGATAAAAACGAATTATTTATTTCTGGAACCACTTTTAACAAATCATTAAAACACTTAATCACGCGTATAAATCATTGTGATAATTTTAACCTAAAATTAGGTTATGATGGTGAAAACGGATTTGTTTTTAAAGAAATAGATACAACCCTATTTTAAAAATACGCTTTTAATTGAATATTACCTGTATGTATAGCTTTACTAGTTTCTGTTTTTCTTCCAAAATAACTCAAATTTAAATCTAAAAATTTTGTTATTTTTTTCTGTGCTAATAACGTCCAAGTAAAGTTTTTTCCTGGTTGTAAACCTTCAAGCATTTGATAAGACACAGGGGTATTCGCATTGCCTGTAAAATCATTAGAAAAGAAATTAAACTCGCCGTTTACAGCACTTTTTTCATTTTTTGAAAAAGCAAAAGACGCACCATATTTCTGTTGTTTTAAAATTTCTGACGCTCCAATGGTATTCTCTTTTAACGCGTATTGATAAAATACATCAAATTGTGTATTATCACTCAATAAATAAGAAATTTTAGGATTTAAGCGAGTTTCTTCAAAATTATAGTTTTTACTCACAAAGTTTTCGCTAACACTTTCATTGGAATCGAAAGCAGATAACATATTTAACAACCAACTTTCTTCTATTTTATGATTGAAATTTAACTGGTGACTATTCAAACTATTTTCAACAAATCCAATAGACAATATATTTCTAGATTTATTTTCTAAATAGGTATAAGAAGCTGTATAACGTTGCTTTCCTCTATTAAAAAACAAGACATTTCTTAAATTTAATTGCAATCCCAATTGATTCTCTTCATCCTCCTTAAACGGATTTAGATTAAAATTATTCCCATCTCGTTTTATTTTTCTATCTATTAAATAGCTAGTTTGATTATAAAAATGAGTCAAAAATTTTTGAGTTTTATTTTTACTAACCGCCCATTGCGCAGGGTTTATGGTTAATGTCTGGCTCAATCTATTTTGATGCGTTTTCACAAATACTCGATTAGGCAAAAGTACTCGAATATATTTTCCTTGATCTTGAAATTGCGCTATTTCAAACTCTTCAAGTTCTTGTATACCGTTTTCATTATAATCTAACCATGTATAAGTTCCTTGTCCAGGTTCTACCTCAACATAAGTAAAATCTTGTTGCGCTAAAGATCCTGAATTGGTTTCAAAAACAGTATTCCATTGCACCAATTGCTTAAATAGTTTCTGATTATATTGAATTCTAGAATTTATAGATTGCTCGTCATCAATATTCTCATCTTCATATTTAAGCGTTCTAAAATTCGCATAAATAGATAAATTGGTGTTTTTATTCTTTATCAATTTAGAATCTAAGTAAAAGGTGTTTGATTTATTTACTGTTTGTAGTTCATTATTTCTAATACTATCATTAACACGATTTTTATAGCCTATTTCAACAAAAACATTTGTACTATCTCCAATGCCTGTAAAAACTTCATAAGAGGTGAATTTTTGACTTAAAGGTGTTAGTTCATTAGTATTAATTATTCTTTGTTCATTATCTTCAGTAGCCAATTTTGTTCCAACCCAATTCTTTTTGGAACCATATATTATTCTATTAAATGATCTTAAAAATGTCGATGTATTTACATTTGATGTCGCATGTAACAAACTAGAATTCGAATAAACACTTAATTTATTAAACGAAAGATTTGCTTTAGCAACATGTCTATTACCGTTAAAGCCTTCCGCGTAATTTAAATGTTCAAATTGATAATTAAACAATCCTTTTTTATGATGAAACAATTTAAAACCTGAATTAAACAGTGTCTGATTCCCTAAACTACTTGCTATTTCATTTCCGCTTGGTTGTTCTAAATTCCAATCTCTGTTAAATTCTGGGTTGTAAAGCCCTTCAATATTTCTATAATTTGCACTTACATAATCAGTATCCGCATAAACGTTCAAATTCCAAAGACTATCATTTTTAATAAGTGTTTGCTCAACACCAAATTTACCAGCTAAACCATCATTATCATCATCATTCAAATTCGAAAATAAATTCAAATCATTTTTACTTCCAGACCCTTCAAAAACTATATTTGTTTTCTCAGATGGGTTATACCTTCCGTTAACAACTGCAATTTGAAGTTTAGTTGGCGCAATAAGTTGAATTATTGGAGCATAATTACCTTGTAAAACCCCAATATACTCATAAATATTATTAATAGCATTTATACTACTTAAACTATAATCACCTTGATTATCACCAACATTACTAAAGGTAACTCGAAACAAGTCATCATCAGTATTATTAGAAAACACAAAAGCTTCAACACCTCCAATTAATTCTTTTTTATATAAAATTCTATTCTCGTTTAGGACCTCTTGAACTTCAGATGGTGCGACCATTTGCGTTTTATCATCACCAGCATTAGATAGAATTTCAACTTGCGATTCAGATAAATTTTGTTGTAAAGGTTGATTCTTAGAATCGTTTTCAGAATAAACAGAAACACCTATACTTAGTTTTTCTCTTTTAAAAGCCCCACCACCATAAGCTACCAAACGCGAATAATTACGTTCGCTAAATTGGTAATCTACCGTAATTCGCATTTCGGAAGTTATAGGGTATGTAGAATTAAAAATAATCTCACCAGCATTATAATCAATAATATAATCTTGATCTTCTCCACGTTTTACAGGGATTCCATTTACATAAACCGTTTCACTGCCTGAAACAATAAGCACAAACAATTCACCATTATTTCCTTGTAATTTATAAGGTCCTTGGTTACCCTCTTGTGCTGTAAATTGACTGGTTGTAAATTGTCCCCGTACCAAAGCACCTGCTGCAAACAAATTGGTTTTCGCATCATCATCTCCCAAATTAACATTTACAAACAAACCTTGTACACGTTTTGAAAAACTAGCGAAATAAGAGTCTCGATTTTCCAAATCAATATCACCGGCTCTAATGTTCCATTTATCGCTATACAACTCTATAAAAACCTGATCAAACTCATCTAAGCGTTGAGAATACCCACTTTCTTGCAAAGGAATATTAGCATCTTGAATAGAAGCACGTAAAGATACTTTATCATTTAACTTTCCGCTTATTTGAAGATCTAGCTCGCTATTTAAAACCGAGTTTTGGTTATTACCAACCGTGACCCCTCTAGAAATACTTCCAGACGTTGTTAAGCCATCAAAAGGAATAAAATTTTTAGACTTGTTGGATTGCGTTAACTTATAAAGTTTTTGCGTATTGCTTGTATTTTCTACAATAATACTTTCATCTAATTGCTGGTATGTTTTGGTTAAAAAATCTGGAAACTTTAAATAACTAATAATTATAGAATCGGTTTCAATAGGCTTTTTAAAGGTTAACAAGGCTTTTCCAAAATCAACAGAATAAAAAGTTGAATCAATTAACTTATTACCCTTTGTTTTTATAGAAAACACTTTAGAATTAATACTTACACGCTCTACTTGAATGGTATCTTTTACGGCTACTTTTTTAGTTTTATAATTCGATGTTTGGTTCTGTGCAATACCACAAAAACCAATTAAAACTAGAAAAATAAAAGAGAAACACTTCATTGTATATCTAAACTACAAATAGTTTAAAATATTTTGTTAATAGAAATCGTTAAATGTCAAGTATAATAATAGTGTAAAAGTAACGTATTAATTATTTTAGCTAAAATTAAGCAACTTTATTTCCAATTATTACTAACTATAAAAACAGCGTCAAACTGAACGCATCTCAGTTTCTCATCATATAAAAAACTATAAAATGTGATTCTGAAATAAATTCAGAATGACATTTTTTAAAACTTAAGACTATGAAAATTATATCATACAACGTAAACGGAATTCGTGCAGCATTAAAAAAAGACTTTATTGGTTGGTTAAAAAGCGCTAACCCAGACGTTATTTGTCTGCAAGAAATTAAGGCCAACAAAGAGCAACTTGATCTTAGCATTTTTGAAGATGCAGGTTATAAATACAACTATTGGTATAGCGCACAAAAAAAAGGTTATAGCGGTGTTGCCATTTTAAGTAAAATAGAGCCAAAACATGTCGAGTTTGGCACAGGAATTGAGTCCATGGACTTCGAAGGTAGAAATATCCGTGCAGATTTTGATGATGTATCTGTTATGAGTTTGTATTTACCATCAGGAACCAATGCCGCAAGATTAGACCATAAATTAGAATATATGGACTTGTTTCAAGATTATGTAAACACCTTAAAAAAGGATATTCCAAATCTTGTTATTCTTGGCGATTATAATATTTGTCATGAAGCAATTGATATACATAACCCAAAAATGAAAGGTGTTTCTGGGTTTTTACCGGTAGAGCGCGAATGGATTGGTAATTTCATTGAAAGCGGATTTATTGATTCGTTTAGATATTTAAACCAAGAAACGCAACAATTTAGCTGGTGGAGTTACCGTGCAAATTCAAGAGCCAACAATAAAGGATGGCGATTAGATTATGCAATGGTTTCGCAACCTTTACAAGAAAAGATAAAAAGAGCCGTTATACTGTCGGATGCTGTTCATTCAGATCACTGTCCCATTTTAGTCGAAATAGAATAATAATAATTGAATATCCGTAATTAGGCATAATTATAAAAAAGACTTATTTTAGATAAAAAAATAAGGATGAATATTTTCAGTTTTACAGCCCATTTTGATAGTGAGGAGTCCTGTCGTAATCACTTTAAGGCAGAGCGAGATAAA